>CAIZGT010000713.1 GCA_903932545.1 uncultured Rhodospirillales bacterium | reverse complement strand
GGCGATAGGCTAATGCCCATGAGCAAGATCAAATCCTGGCATGGCGTCCGCACCCGTGAGATCGCCGCCCGTCCCGACCCTGATGCGGACACACGTTATGTGATCATCCCAGCCGCCTGGGAAGACCGTGCGGCGGATGCGCTGGCGGCTTTGGTGCCGGGGCAAGGGATTGTGGTGCTGGAAGACGCGGCACAGGGCTGGATCGGCCCGGTGACAGAGCGGGCCGCGCGCGCTGGCGTTTCAGACCTGCTGGAAACCGACCTCGCTACAGTGCTGCATCAATTGCTGATCGAGCGCAAAGCCGCACCGCATGATGCGGTCTGGCGTGGCCAAGGCTTCGAAGCGCCGTTCTTCAAGCCATTGGGCTACGTGCTCAATCTCCCTGCTTTCTTCGTGCCGGGTGAGGGGTTTGACATCACCGGCTTCATCGCCGCCGCCGAGCACGGCACGCTGGCGATGGCGCTGCTGTCTCCCGAAGCCACCACTCTGGCCATCGGCATGACCGATCTCGCCGGTCTGCTTGCAGCGCAGGGGATGGATTATAACTCCGAACCCGCGCGCAAATGTGCCGCTCATTTGGCCAGCAATCTGCGCGCGGCGACGGCGCGGGTGAGCGCGTTGCTGGCTGAAAAGCGCGGCACGCGCCACGCGGTCACCACCGCCATCGCAGCACCGTCGCTGGTCGAAGCGCTGCTTGGGGTTGAAACCAGCGGCATTGCGCCGGAATTCTCGCCCTTGTCCGACACCGGCGCGCTCACCCGCACCGCCCGCGCCACGTTGGCCGCGCGCGGGATCTCGGCAGAGGCAGCACTCGCGGCAACGCTTGGCGGCAAAACGCTGTTCGCCCAGCCCGGTTCCGCGGCGCATGGGGCGATGCATGATGCGGTGGCAGCGCATATCCAGGTTATGCCAGCCCGTCCGCAGGCCGAGACTGCCATCCCACAACGCCGCTCGCTGCCAACGCGGCGCAGTGGCTACACCCAAAAGGCCAGCATTGCCGGCCACAAGCTGTTCCTGCGCACTGGCGAATACACCGATGGCAAGCTCGGCGAAATTTTCATCGGCCTGCACAAAGAAGGCCCGGCGTTTCGCGGCCTGATGGACAATTTCGCGATCGCCGTCAGCCTCGGCCTGCAAAACGGGGTGAAACTCGAAGAATTCGTCGAAGCCTTCACCTTCACCCGCTTCGGGCCGGCCGGCGTGGTGGAGGGGGATCCAGCGGTGGGCCGCGCCACCTCGCTGCTGGACTATGTGTTCCGCAATTTGGCGGCGAATTATCTCGGTCAGATCGAGTTGGCCGACGCCGACATCGAGGATGAGGCCGGTGACACGATGGGCGATGGCGAGCGTGATCGCGCACCGCTTCTCCCCCTCGATCTGCCTGCGGGTGATGGCCCGCGCATCCGCCGTCGCGAATTGCGGCTGGTGGCCAAGTAAAAGGAACTCGCAATGTCCACCACCGCCGATCGCCTCGCCGAACTCGGCATTACCATCCCCACGCCCGCCACCCCGGTTGCGAACTACGTTGGTTTCGTGCGCAGCGGCGATTTGGTGATCACATCCGGCCAAATTCCGGTGCGCGATGGCAAGCTGGTCTTTGCCGGCAAGCTTGGTGATGTGGTGTCAGTCCAGGTCGGCGTTGAAGCGGCGCAACTCTGCTTCATCAATGTGCTCGCCCAACTCAGCGTCGCCTGTGAGGGTGATCTCAGCCGCGTCCAGCAAGTCGTGCGCCTCGGCGGCTTCATCGCCTGTACGCCAGAATTCACCCAGCACGCGGCGGTGATGAACGGCGCGTCTGATCTCGCCGTGGCGGTATTTGGCGATGCCGGACGTCACGCGCGCAGCACCATTGGCGT
>CAIZGT010000712.1 GCA_903932545.1 uncultured Rhodospirillales bacterium | reverse complement strand
GATTCCATCGCCGACTTTGCCCGCGCCTCGTTGAACCAGGGCCTGGCGAAGGGTTATTCGGTCTATCTCTCGACCAAGAACACCATCCTCAAGGCCTATGACGGCTCGTTCAAGGACATCTTCCAAGCCGTGTTTGATGCCGAGTTCGCCGGCAAATACGCCGATGCGAAGCTGACCTATGAACACCGCCTGATCGACGACATGGTTGCCTGCGCCCTGAAGTGGAACGGCGGCTATGTCTGGGCCTGTAAGAACTATGACGGTGACGTGCAGTCCGACATCGTGGCACAGGGCTTCGGCTCGCTCGGCCTGATGACCTCGGTTCTGATGAGCCCGGACGGCAACACGGTGGAATCCGAAGCCGCCCACGGCACCATCACCCGGCATTATCGTGAGCATCAGAAGGGTCGCGAAACCTCGTCCAACCCGATCGCCTCGATCTTCGCGTGGACGCGCGGACTGATCTATCGCGGCCGTTTCGACGGCACGCAAGACGTGGTGGATTTTGCTCAGGCGCTCGAAGCGGTGTGCATCGAGACGGTTGAGTCGGGCTTCATGACGAAGGATCTAGCGCTGCTGATCGGCAAGGAGCAGCCATACCTCAACACCCAGGCATTCCTGGCGAAGTTGGATGAAAATCTGCAGAAGAAAATGGCGTAAACCTTCTTCGGGTTATCGTTTGAGGGGTCGGTCGAGCCATCGCTCGACCGACCTTTTCGTTTGCTGGGCGGGGGAAGCATCGCACGGAATTCAAACTTTAGCGTGAGTTGCCGACATCAGATCCGTGAAAATGAACCACACTGATTAATCGCATCTTGAGCTTCCGCATAAACACCGATTTCGTATAACTCGAAACAGTTGTGACTTTGATTAGGTTTTATCTGTCATGATCTCGGTGATCCTGAAAACCCGCAACGGTGCGACAACAATCGGTCAGACGTTGCAATCGCTCGCCCACAACGCGCCGCCCAGTCGAGGTTGGGAACTTGTTGTGGTGGACAATGGCAGCACCGACAATAGCGTTGAGATCGTGCGCTCGTGGCAAGATCGCCTGCCCATCAAACTGGTGACGGAGCCGCGTGAGGGGCGAGCCCATGCGATGAATGCCGGGATTGCTGCCGCAAGCGGTGACTTGATTGTGTTCACCGACGATGATGTGGCGTTTGTCCTGTCATGGCTTGCGTCATGGGAGAGCACCACGGACCGCTATCCGGATCTCGCCCTGTTTGGAGGGGCGATTGAGCCGAGGTTTAAATCCGCCCCGCCAACTTGGATGCAAGGCGATGTGGTAGCGATGGCGATTTGTTTTGGCGCGACCTGTCCGGGAAGGCCAGAAGGCCCAATCATTGGCCATATCTGGAGCGACGTCTTCGGCGGCAACATCGCGATACGTCGCAGCGTTGTGGACGCAGGGCTCATGCTGGACCCGATCAAAATCCCGGCCCATCTCCCAGCCGAAGAGACGGACTTGATCTATCGCGCCGCAAAGGCTGGGTTTTGCTCTGGCTTCGTTCCGCAGGCGCGCGTGTTCCATCTGGTTCCGCCAGCGCATGTGCGCCTCATTTATATCGTTCGGCGCTATTTCAGATTTGGCCGCGCAGAGGCGCGCAGCTTCGGCGAGATGGAGGCGCCAACGCGTTGCACCCGCGTGTTTGGGATGCGCCGTTATGCGATTCGTGAGATTATCGTTGGCATGGCTGCGCTGGCTTGGCATTGGCGTCCAATGTCTGAGACCGCGCGCTTTGCCCAGCTTCGCCATCTGCTGATGCTTGCGGGGCGGACACGCGAAGAATTTGCGCTTAGAGCTTATATTAGGGTCAGCACCAAATAGTCCGCATCAACGCGCCATCAACATCGTTTTGGATGTAAAGCGCCGCAACTCGCGGTGAATGCGGCGCACAACCCGGTTATAAAGTAATTTTTCAGGATAGGGGAAAATCCAAGCGGCAAAGACCAAAGGATTGTTGGTGTGTGGCTTTGGCCGCACCCCACCCTGCTCAATCTTTGCGATCTGCGCGGCAAGCGCCGGAAAGATATTATGTTGGTAGAACACCCGATCCCGCGCTTCACGCACAGCGTCACGGTGCGTGATATCCAGATTGTTTGATATCGCAGCCTCAATGCGCTTGATGCTGCCTGGGATGTCAGCAACATCGATTGAAACATAAGAATTTTCTGGGAAATACTCTGAGATATTTGGACACCCCCAGTAAATCGGCATTGCGCCAGATATAAAAGCGTCGGTAATTTTTTCGCTGAAATAATTCGAATAACTGGAATTTTCGATAGCGATGTGAAAGCGATAGCCGCGCAATGCCTCTGCCTTATCCGGCATGTCGCGCAATCCACGACCGAATAAATCGAGTTGATCGCCGAAATTGGCTTTTAACGCCTTGGCAAAGTTTGAGCGGATGAAGTGGCCGGGGATCGCCGAAGCGTTTGAGGCTATGATAGAAATAAGCTTGCTGCGTGGCTCATCGAACAGCGCCTGCAACTGATGCCAATCAAGCTCGGCTTTTTCTGTTTTCGGGGTATTCACGCCAATCAACCAGTTGAGATAACCCGGCGACGAAATCGCACCAGGGTGGTTCACGTTTGGATCAAAATGCAGGCAACGCGCAAATTGATCACGAAAATACGTATCATAGGGCCACAAGGCCGCAGGCTCAGTATCGACTTGAATTGTGTTGGCAAATGCGCACCGGCGACGGATCGGTTTTGCTGGCCGGTCCCATACGACGAGGTAATCATATGGGCGACCATCATCATGGAAAATAAACCGACAATCACCCCAGACGGTTTCGTTACATGGGAATTGTCGGTGCCAATTGATCAAATGCCGGGTCAAAAACAACACCGTCTTCATCAAACGCCTCTAGCGTAATAAAATTGAAATCAAAATATACCATCGATATTGCCGTTGTCGTCAAGACCAATACTATTTGCCGTCGGTACACGCGGCAAACCAGGCATCGTCATAATGTCCCCGCAGAGCGCCACCACAAATCCGGCACCCGCCGACAGCCGCACGTCACGCACCGGCAGAATATGGCCGGTGGGCGCGCCGATCACGGTGGGGTCGGCGGTGAAGCTCATCTGCGTCTTGGCCATGCACACCGGGAAGTGGCCATAGCCTGCCGCCTCAAAGGCGCGCAGTTTGCGGCTGGCGGTGGG
>CAIZGT010000711.1 GCA_903932545.1 uncultured Rhodospirillales bacterium | reverse complement strand
GCGGGTGCATACGCCGGCACCGATCGATCATGCGGTGTTGCTTAATGCTGCGGGCAATCACCTTTGGCGTCCGTTGCAGCCACAGGCGCGGGTGGAGGTGGAACTGACCAAGCCGGGCCTGGAGTGGTCTGGCACCGGCTATTTCGACAGCAATTTTGGTGATGCGCCGCTGGAGAGCGGGTTTTCGAATGGCACTGGTCGCGGCGCAGCGACGGGGCGGCGACGCGTGTGATCTATGACGCGCAATTGCGCGGTGGCCCACGCATGGCGTTTGCACGCGAATTCGGAGCCGAGATCACCGAACTGCCATTGCCGCCCGAGGCTGAGATGCCGCGCGGTCTGTGGGGTGTTTCGCGCCCAACCCGCGCGCATGGCACGCCGAAGCTGGTGCGCCGATTGGAGGATGCACCGTTCTACACCCGTTCGGAATTCACCGACGAGGCCGGGCATGGCGTGCATGAGAGCCTGGATCTGGATCGCTTTTCGCGACGTTGGGTGCAAATGCTGCTGCCGTTCCGCATGCCGAGGATTGCGAGCAAGTGAGCCTCTACCGACCACCCGCGCCGATCCCCACCGGCCCGGTGCGTGGCTTGATCCGGGCGATGATGAAGGGTGAGCGGGATTTGCTCAGCCTGATGCCGGAGCCCGCTTACACAATGCGCGTGGGCAGGCTCGGGCGCTCACGGCGGGGGATTGTGCTGGTCAATGAGCCGTCTGCCGTGGTGCAGGTTCTCACCGATGCCGAGCAGAATTTTCCAAAGAACGATCTGATGGTTGGCGCTCTGGAAGGGGTGGTTGGGCAATCGATGTTCGTGGCCAGCGGCAACCCGTGGCGCAGGCAGCGGCGTATGATCGAGCCTGCCTTCACCCATATGCGCGTCAACCGCGCGTTTGAGGCGATGCAGGCGGGGATTGATGCGTATGCGGCGGTGCTTGATCAGCAGGCTGCATCGGGTGATGCGTTCTCGCTGGATGCGGCGATGTCTGCCCTGACGGCGGACATCATCTGTCGGACGATCTTTTCGCAATCGCTCGCCTCGCAGACGGCGCGTGACGTGTTCGCCAGTTTCGGCCAGTTTGAGCGCAGTGTGGCGAACACCGAAATCAAGCGGCTGCTGTTTGGCAAGCCGTTTGCGAAAATCCCGCAATCCGCCCCAGTGCGCGACGCTTGTGCGCGCATTCGTGGCCATATCGCCGATCTGCTGGCCCCGCGCATGGCGGCGGGGGCGGCGACGGTGGACGACATTGTGGGGGCGGTGATCGCGGCGCGTGACCCGCAGACCGGCGAGGGGTTTGCCACAGAAGAACTGATCGACCAGATCGGCGTGTTCTTCCTCGCCGGCCACGAGACGACGGCGAGTGTGCTGACATGGTGCTTCTACATTCTGTCGCAAAACCCCGACCTTGCTGCGCGGCTGCGTGCGGAGGTGGGGGAGGGGGTGGTTGATCTGGAGCGCACCAAGCAACTCAGCCTCACCCGGAATGTATTCCGTGAGGCGATGCGGCTGTATCCGCCGATCACCTTCATTCCGCGCGTGGCGTTACGCCACACTAAGATTGCGGGCGAACGTGTGGAGCCGGGCTGCATGGTGATGATCGCACCGTGGACGATCCACCGCAG
>CAIZGT010000710.1 GCA_903932545.1 uncultured Rhodospirillales bacterium | reverse complement strand
CGCCTCACCAGCGGCGGCAAGCTCAACGCCGCATTGTTCCGCGGCGATACGCTCAACACGCCGTCGATGTTGTGCGTTGAAGACGCGCTTGATGGTCTCATTTGGGCGGAGCGCGTCGGCGGTCTGCCTGGTTTGATCCGCCGCTCGGAAGCCAATCTCGCCGCTGTCGCAACCTGGGAAGCGCGCAGTGATTGGGCAAAATTCCTGGCGGTGGACGCGCGAACCCGCTCGTCCACCTCAATTTGCCTGCGCATCGTGGCACCCTGGTTCACCGCCTTGGAAGCGAGCGCGCAAACCAAAGTCAGCAAGCTGCTGGCGGGACTGCTGGAAGAGCAGAAGGTGGCTTACGACATCGCCTCCTATCGCGATGCACCACCGGGCTTGCGGATATGGGGCGGGGCGACAATTGAGACCTCAGATATCCAAGCACTGCTGCCCTGGCTCGACTGGGCTTACGGCGAGATCGCGCCCGCGATCTGATCGCACTTTTATTCCCGTCATCCCAACCAACATCCTCCGCAACTCTGGGGAGAGCATGGCATGATCGGCGCAATGGCGATGTTGTTCGGCGTGGGCGTGTTGCTCGGCGTGGACATGATGTATTTTGTCTTCCGCCCTGAACCAAGGCGACCACCCTTCTACATGCAATGGGCGCATGGCCTGTCTGGTGCCATCGCCGTCGCAATCGCTGCCTACGTGCTGTCCACCGGAATGCATGATCCCGGTGCATATGGCTGGCCAGCATTCGGATTTGTGCTGGTAGCACTGATGTTGGGGCTGGCTCTGTATTTCTTCGGACACAAGCTCAGACATCAGCGCGGCCTCGTGATCACCATGCACGGCTTCGTCGGCGCACTGGGTGCCGCCATTCTCGCCGCCTGGGCACTTTAGGCAGCCCGCTTCTGGCGCGCTCTCGCGGCGATTGGCTGATCCGATGATGTGAGGGTTGTCCTGGCGCTTCGTGATGCTAGACAGGCACCGTACTAGGCCTGAAAGCGCATGACCGACGACCTCCCTCCCAATCCCGCTCTCCTCCCCGCTGGCCTGCGCGACCTGTTGCCGCCTGACGCGGAAACAGAAGCTGCCGCTATTGGCGCGGTGATGCGCGTGTTTGCAGGCCACGGCTATCAGCGCGTGAAGCCGCCGTTGATGGAATTCGAGGATTCACTCCTCGGTGCCACGGGCGCTGCAATGGCCGAGCAGGTGTTCCGCCTGATGGACCCTGACACGCATCGCATGATGGCGATCCGCGCGGATATGACCCCCCAAATCGCCCGCATCGCCACCACCCGCATGGCACACGCCGCGCGTCCGCTTCGGCTGTCGTATAACGGTCAGTGCCTGCGCGTGCGCGCCACCCAGCTTGATCCGGATCGCCAACTCGCCCAGTCCGGGCTTGAGTTGATCGGGCCAGACACGCCCGAAGCCGATGCGGAAATTATCGTCGTCGGGGCCGAGGCGCTCGCCGGGCTTGGCCTGAACCGACTGAGCTTTGATCTCACCATGCCGCCTTTGGTGCCAACATTGTTGGAAGAAAGCGGCATTTCCGGTGAACAACGCTCCCGCTTGGCGTTCGCGCTCGACCGTAAAGATGCCGCCGCAGTGGCCGAGCATGGCGGCACAATCGCTGGCACGCTGACCGATCTGCTGTTTGCCAGCGGCCCGGTGCCGCGTGCGTTGGAGGCACTGCAAGCCGCAAACCTCACACCAGGTGCGCGCCTGCTCGCCCAGCGCTTGGCGGCCACTGTCCGCGCCATTCAGGCGCGCGCACCTGGGCTGAAACTCACGGTTGATCCGGTTGAGTTCCGTGGGCTGAAATACCACACAGGCGTGTGCTTCACCGTCTATGCCCCCGGCACCCATGAGGAGCTTGGCCGCGGCGGGCGTTACGTATGTGGCGACAACGAGGCCGCGACCGGCCTCACAATCTATCCCGACGCTGTGTTGCGCGCAGCACCGCCCCAGCAGGGCCTCACACGGGTCTATCTGCCGATAGGCGAAGACGGTGCTCCTGTGCGCGCGCAGGGCTATGCAACCATCGCCGGTCTGGGGCCAGTTCCAGACGCAAAATCCGAGGCAACCCGCCTTTCGTGCAGCCATGTTGTGATCGGGGGCGCATTGCTCGCCCTCGCAGTGGAGTGAAATTATGGCCAATGTGACCGTCATCGGCGCGCAGTGGGGCGACGAAGGCAAAGGCAAGGTGGTGGATTGGCTCGCCAGCCGCGCCGATATCGTCGTGCGCTTCCAGGGCGGCCACAATGCCGGCCACACGCTGGT
>CAIZGT010000709.1 GCA_903932545.1 uncultured Rhodospirillales bacterium | reverse complement strand
TTGAGAGCTTGGCATTGCCAGCCGGTAACTCCCTCACCCGCAGTTTCGGCTCCACCTTCCCAGCAGGTGAGGTGGTGCGGTATCATATCGGATTGGAAGATCCGGGCGACCTGATCGCCGACCTGGAGCAAGCCTTCACCCGGCTGGTGGCAAACGAGCCGACTGAGTAGCGCAAACAGCACACAGCCCTTCCGCCTCGATGGTGCTGCGCGCAAGGAGAAAGCCGATGCGGGCGGCGGCATCGGCCAGCGCGTGGGCGATGGCGTGATCCTCAATCTCGGCCACTTTCTTGCATTTCTCGCAGATCAGAAACTGTGCCGCGTGCTGATGCGCGTGATCCGAATCGCCGATACAGCCAACAAAAGCCGCAAGACGCTCGACACGGTGGATAAATCCATGTTCCACCAGAAAATCCAACGCACGATAGACGGTCGGCGGTGCAACCTGCCCCCCGCGCAGCCGCCGCAGCCGTTCCATCAGATCATACGCCCCCGAAGGAGATGCCGAATCGAGCACCAATCCCAACACATCGCGCCGCAACTCGGTCAGTCGCGCCCCACGCCGGGTGCAGCGCTCGGTCGCAAGATTGAGCAGATGGCTGGTATTGGCTGAAAATTCGTCACGCATGATATCACTATACGACACTCAGGACGAAACCGCATGACCACCACAATCTACGACAAGCTCCGTTTCAACAGCCGTGGCCTCGTTGCCGCCATCGCGCAACAATACGACACCAAAGAAGTGCTGATGATGGCCTGGATGTCGCAAGACGCCATCGCCGAAACCTTATCGACCGGCTACGTGACGTATTACAGCCGCTCGCGCAAAGCGCTTTGGCGCAAAGGCGAAAGCTCTGGGCAAGTCCAACGCCTGCTCGACATGCGACTGGACTGCGATGGCGACGCGCTGCTGCTACTCGTCGATCAAACCGGCGTGGCATGCCACACTGGCCGCAAAAGCTGCTTCTACCGCGCCCAGCGCGGGCCGGAATTGGCGGAAATCCTCCCGCAGGAGGTTGATCCGAAAAAACTCTATGGGCATGACCATGACTGAACTGGTTCCGGTCACCCTCCTCACCGGCTTCCTCGGCGCGGGCAAAACCACGCTACTGAACCACCTTCTGCGCCAGCCGGAACTGGCAGGCACGGCGGTGCTGGTAAACGAGTTTGGCGAGATTGGGCTCGATCACGATCTGATCAGCCGGGTGGAGGGCGACACCGTCCTGCTTGCCGCAGGCTGCCTGTGCTGCACAGTGCGCGGCGACCTGCCCCGCGCTCTGGACGAACTGGCCCCGCGTGTGGCGCGCGGCGAAATCAACCGCGTGATCATTGAAACCACCGGCCTTGCCGATCCCGCCCCCATAATCGGCACGTTGCTTGGGGTCCCGTCGCTGGCTTTGTGTTACCGGCTGGATGGCGTGATCACGGTGGTGGACGCGCTGCACGGGCTGGTGCAGTTGGCCGAGCATCCCGAGGCCTCACGCCAGATTGCAGTGGCCGACCGCATTGTGTTGACGAAATCCGACCTCGCCGACACCGCCAAACTGCTGGAGCGTCTGGCGCTGCGCAACCCGACTGCGCCCATCGTAATGGCGCAGCACGGCCCAGTGGCAGCGGCAGACTTGCTCAATCTTGGCCTATCGTCGGCCAATGCCGCCGCGTGGCTGGGGGCGGACAAGTTCGATGCGCATGGCCATGTCCATCATCATCATCATCATCATCACGACGTGAACCGCCATGATGACAGCATCCGCGCCTACAGCTTCGTATTTGACAAGCAACTGCATTGGCAGGGCATCGGCACCTGGCTCGAAATGCTCGCCTCCACGCGCGGCGACAGCCTGTTGCGGGTGAAGGGCATTCTAGACCTTGAGGGTCAAGCCCGGCCCGTGGTGATCAACGGGGTGCGGCAAGTGTTTCATCCGCCGGAATTGCTCCCCGCATGGCCCAATGGCGAACCGCGCCGGAGCCGGTTGGTCTTCATCGTGCGCGATTTAGAGCGCGAGACGCTGCTCAAAGGTATGCAAGCTTTTGAGGACGCGGCAGTCTGAAATAAGGCGAACTGTGTCATTCCGCTAA
>CAIZGT010000708.1 GCA_903932545.1 uncultured Rhodospirillales bacterium | reverse complement strand
TTGCGGGTGGCGAATTCGGTGGTGACGGTTTTGCCAATAATCAGCCCGCCTGCGGAGGCCGCAAGCGCCACACAAGCGGCGTCAGCGCGCGGCTGATAGCCCGCCCAGATCGGCGAGCCGTATTGGCTGGGCATGAAGCCGGTGTCGAGCACGTCTTTGACGCCAAACGGCAGCCCCATCAACGCACCGTCACGCGGGCGGGCGGTGCGAACCGATTCCGCGTCGAAATGCGCAAACGCCTTTACCTGCGGCTCCAACGCTGCAATTCGCTCCAAACACGCAGCGCGATAGTCTTCCGCGCGCAGGCTTCCGGCCATAATCCGGCTGCGTGCCTCAGTGGCTGTCATCAGTGCCAAGTCGCTCATCATCAAATCCCCCGCAAATCTCTGTCGCTACAGTGGCGAATTGTGGTCGGCGGGTCCATGTTTAGGGCATGAAAGACAGTGCTATTGCGATCAAGATCAGAACTTCAGCCAGCCCGAACGGCATGGTGACATATCTGGTGACCGCCCCGCCTGAGGCATTGCCCGCCGTATTGCCACGCGATCTTGATCGCGCCTGGCACCATGCTCGTGCCGCAGCGATCGCCGATACGGCTGGCCCCGCACTGCTGTTCCGCTTCCTGCGCGGTGACGATGAAGCGCCCACCGATCTGGCGCTGACCGACAGTGATGCGCGCTGCTGGGCCGAGGCGGTGGATGCGGCGAACGGGTTGGACACCGTGGCCGGATTGTCGGTGTGTCTGCGTCTGCTGGCGCTAATCGACTTGCTTGCACGTGAGCGTTGGGCCGCCGGGCTGATTGCAATCAATCGCGATGGGGCTGAGATCAGCGCGGAATTGCTGCGTGAGGCGGCGAGTGCGGCGCTGAACCGTGAAGCGCGGTTTGACGCCGCGCAAATGCAACAACGCCTGTCCACACGGCGGCTCTCCCGCTGATCGATCTGGCGGTCTATGGTGCAGCAGCCGGGCAGCTCGATTCGCCCTTTTCATTGCCACGCCGATCAGGAGCAGATGCATGATGTCGCGGAAAACTTTGAAGGCCGGGTTTGGCCTGGCGGCTTGCGCGCTGGCGCTAAGTGGCTGCGCGCAATTCCATCTGCCGCAACGCGAAGGCGTCTCCGCCGCGCAGAAAGCGGCCTGTCACAGCCGGGTGGAAGACGCCTATGTGGCGCAGAACCGGGCGGAGATTTTTCAATCTGACCGCACCGCTACCGGCAGCACATCGCCGTTCTCCACCAACAGCTACGCCACCTCACGCAATGAGGGCCTTAGCTCGCAATATGCCTATCAACGCAATCTCGATGATTGCTACGTGCAAGGCACCGACCCTTCCCCAACCCCCCAGGATAGCAAGTAATGGGAGACCATCATCACATGAGCAAAATCATCCGGACCGAACCGAATGCGGTGTTGTCCAAGGCCGTGGAATATCATGGCTTCGTCTTCACCCAAGGCTGCACCGCGTCTGACCTGTCCAAGGACATCACCGGCCAGACCGAAGAAGTGCTCGCCTCCCTTGATGAGATTTTGGAGATCCACGGCACTGACAACACGCGTCTGTTGCAGGCACAGATCTGGCTGAAGGACATTCGCGACCGTGATGCGATGAACAAGCTGTGGATCAAGTGGCTGCCCCAGGGCGGTGCTCCGGCGCGGGCTTGCGTGCAGGCAAACATGGCCGATCCGCGACATTTGGTTGAGATTATGGTCGTGGCCACGAAGTAAAGCCGCGCAAAACGCTGTAAAGCCCGGCCGGCAGAAGGGGTTAAACCCGCTTGCGAGCCGGGCTTTTTCATAACTGTTGCCTATTTGCTACAGTTGCACGTTGTTTTTACAACACAACGAAATTTCTGCAAAAATTAGGAACGTATGCCTATTTTTGGATCGGATTACAGA
>CAIZGT010000707.1 GCA_903932545.1 uncultured Rhodospirillales bacterium | reverse complement strand
CGGTGACGTTCGGCGGCGGGATCATGATGGTGAATGGTGCGGCATTGCCCGCTGGATTGGCACTGAACGCGCCGCTGTTCTCCCACCCCGCATAGATTGCGCGTTCGGTTTCAGCAGGATTGTGCGTTTTGGACAGCATGCGTGACAGACCCGACAAATGCGCCGCAGGGCCACTCCCCCGCGCGGCCCGGATGTTTACGGCTTGGCGGCCAGACGGGCAACGTCGCGGCGCGCAGGGGGAGGATTGCGATGATGGAATTCACCCTCTCCCCTGGCGCTGAGCCGCTACGACAGCAGCGTCTCGCCCAGCAATTGCAGATCAATCTCATCGCCGGTCATTTCAAGGTAGAGATGGATCGCCTGCACCCCTTCAGCCTCTCGCTGCGCCGCCATTGCGTCTGGTGCGAAGCTGGACAGGCGGATCACCTCACCGGGGACAAGCGTGCATGCGGAGGTCTCGGAGGTTTCCACCAAGTTTCGCTTGCCGTGGCGATCGATCTCGATCCAGGCGCGCAGCGGTGGCAATGGCTGCATCGCGGTGTCGTCTTCGGCAAGAATTTGCAGGAACAGCAGATCGCGCGCCTGCAACACCGCCGGATCGAGGCGGTAGCGCAACATGAACCGCTCGCCACCCTGTCGACGATAGAGCGCGCCCTTGGCGTCGATCACGCGCAATCTGCGCCGGGCCACTTTCGACGCGATCTGGGGATTGAGCGCGCTGCCAAGCACGCCTGCGCGCGGCGGGATGTCGGCAATCATCTCCAAGCGCAGCCCCGCTACCGGCACATAAGCGAACAGGGCATCGGCGTTCGGCAAGGCCTTGGGCTTGATGTCGAAACCGTCTGGGCAGGCCGCAATCGGAAGATATTGCGTCATCACATCCGCCCCCAACGGCAAGGCGATGATCGTGCCGGACAATTGGCGCAGCAGCGGCACCGCACCGCAGATTTCACCGATAATCTGATGCCACAAAAACAGCGAGCGCGCGACGAAGCAGCGATTGCGGGTGCGGGTGAGATGGGCGAACACCGGGTTCATATCGCAGCCCTCCCCGTCGATGAGGCCGCTTCAAGCCGATCCAGCATCGCTGCAAATCGGTCTGAGGCAACCACAAAGCTGGCTTGCGGGTCATTGCCGATGGCACTGCCGAACATCGCCACAACGCTGTGGCCGCGTGCGTTGGCGGCATGCAAAGCGGCGTATGGGATCGCCGGGTCGGCATCGGAGTGTAGCAGCCCAACAGCGGCGCTGGTGGCGAAGGCAGCCCATATCCCGGCCCGGCTTTCCGCCACGATCACCGCAGCATTGCGCAACGCCTCGGACAACACACGCGCTGAGGCGATGTCTGGATCAAGGACACGGTATTGCCGACCCCGCGCGATCATTACCAGTTCGTCCGCATTGAGCAGGACGCTGCGCGCACTGAGCAGCATAACCCGTCCTGAACTGCGCGGCTGGGTGAAACTGACCATTTCATCACCGGCGGCGCGCCCAGCCATGCGATGCCAAAACCGATCAAACAGATCATTCCGCCGCATGAGGCTGAGATCACAGGCGGCATGGCTCAGCATGAGGCGGCGAAACAGCACCGCTTCACCGCCCACGCGCACGCGGGCGGGATCAAACCCGCTCAGTGCGAGGGCATCGCGCACCCAATCCTCCACCGCACCGTCAAACACCAAGGTGATCGCCGAAATCGGGCATTTCTCCCGATCAACCAGATCAAACGCAAGTTCGAGCTTGGGCCAAATCTGCGCTGCGAATTGCGCGCGTGATATGACGCGCCCGAGAAAAACCGCTGGCAGCACTTCGACCTCGCGCATCGGGCCGCGGCGGGCGAACGACATCTCGCCGCTATCGGCCAATGCAGGCTGGTCTGGGTCGCGCAAGGCGGGGCCGGTCAAGGGCAGAGTAGCAAGCGCGCCTTCGCACAACTCCAGCGTGGCGGCCTGCATTTCGAACAGCAACGCGTTGTTGGCGCTCCAAGGATTGGGATGGCTCTGCATGGCGAACAGGCTGGCACCAACCAAAGTCGGCGGCGTATCGCCCAGCAGCGTGATCGGCAGTGCTGATTGCGCCGCGCGACTTTCGGCGATGCTTGTCACTTTCAGCCCGTCCTCTGCCACAAGCGCGTGGCCGGATGACCACAGCACGCGGCGCATTTCGCGCTCACGCGCCAGATTGGCCGCCTGGGTTGCACAGCACTCCCGATCCGACACTGCGGTAAGGCAGAGCAAAATATCCGGCATCGGGTTGGCCGGATCGTCGATTGCTGGCTCGCATGGCAACAGCGCCATCGGCTGGATTGATGATCCCTGCAAGACGGTCATCACATCCGGCAATGCCGCACCCGGCAGGCGGATCAAGGCGGTGGTGTCCCGTGAGAGCCAATGGTTCAGGCGCTCAAGGCAGGGCATGATCGACGCCGCGTCCGGCAACCACGCGGACAATGATGCGATATCTGAAATCGGCAATTGATCGTGCAACAACCGATCCAGATCAACGGCGCGCAACTCAACAACTGCCTGTCCTGGCATGGCGAGATGCGCCACGCGTGTGGCTTCGTGCCATGAGACGATGGCATGGACCTGATCGGTGCCCAGCAGCAATTTGGCGGGGCCTGCCACGGCGCGGACGTCAAGATGAAACCGCTGCAGACCGCTGGCCTGCGGTCGGGAGGCTGAGCGGGCGAGGAGATGGCAGGCGATATCATAAAGATCCGCCCGCGTCGCCACGCCTGCGGCGGCGATCACACCTCGGAAATATGCGGCCAAATGCGGGTCTGTCAGCCGCAGCCTGCTACCAGGTAACGCCCAGCCTTGCAGCGTGTCGCTCACCGGGCGCAGACGCAGGCGGTCAAATAGCCGGAACCAGCCCATCAATCCCCCTGCCCCAACATCGCATCCTAACCAATATTGGTTCGAATGCGTTTATGAAATCGGAACCGCACTTTGAAAAGCCCGCGTGTTTAAAACGACAGCTTTCGAGCGCTGAGGTTGGATGGGGGGCGACGGCGCTGGAATTTGGAGGTCCGGGCCGGAATCGAACCGGCATACACGGATTTGCAATCCGCTGCATCACCACTCTGCCACCGGACCGGCGCCAAGGGATGGTCTTATCAATCGCATCCCGGCATGCGGTCAAGCCCAGCCTTGCTAAAACCGGCCATGGCAGCTTGGCAATTCGCGCAACGAATGGCTATAACGGCGCATCTCGCGGCTGCGAGAACCAGGAGTTAATGCCATGATCAACGGCCAATCCCCCGTTTTCGACACCGCCCGCAAAATGATGGTGGACAGCCAATTGCGACCGAACAAGGTGACGGATGATCGGCTGATTGGCGCGTTCAGCATGCTGACACGCGAAACCTTCCTCCCCGCCGCTTTGGCATCACGCGCTTATGCCGATGAAAATATCCGCCTCGGCAATGGCCGGGTGATGCTGGCCCCGATGGCGCTGGCGCGGTTGGTGCAGGAAGCGGACATCACGGCTGGCATGACCGTGCTGCTGGTTGGCGCAGGAACCGGCTACAGCGCAGCCATCCTCACCAGCACCGGCGCCAAGATAACGGCGCTTGAAAGCGACGCAGACCTCGCCCGTACGGCGCAAACCAATGGCGTGTCGCTGGTTCATGGCGCGCTGGCCGAAGGCTGGAGCGCCAACGCGCCCTATGACCGGATCATCATCGAAGGTGCCGTGACCAACCTGCCCGAAACTCTGGCAGCGCAACTGGCTGAGGGCGGTCGCATTGTCATGGTCCAGGATCGCGGGCCGCGAATCGGGGTGGCGGTGGTCGGCGTGAAAACCGCCGCGGGGATTTCCTTTGCGCCAAAATTCGATTGCGTCGCCAGCGTGTTGCCCGGCTTTGCCAAAGAAGCCGCATTCGTTTTTTAACGGCCGCCGCACGATTGCGGCAAATACGGGCTTGGCAAACATTGCCGAGCAAGGCGTGATTTAACAGGTTACGCCGTATCCTATGTCTCACGCTTGGCGACACGGTGATAGGTGTGGCACATCTTGTTCAAACGTAACCTGCGCCAAGCTAGGGCAAGGGTTTTGCCGCATTATGCGCGAATTGGTGGAGAATTGGTCGATGGCGTTCAAGCGTCGCTCTCAGCTGGCAGGATCAACCTCAGTCTCGCGGCTCGCCTGCGGGCTGGTTGCAGCGGTTGCTTTGGCCGGCCCGGTGCTGGCCCAAACCGCAACAAAGCCTTCGTCCGCGAAGCCAGCAACCACCAAGATTGCCGTCCCCGCTGAGAAAATGACCACCCTACAAGACGCGCTGGTGGCTGCCTATGCCAACAATCCAGCCTTGCAAGCAGCCCGTGCCACGTTGCGCGCGACGGACGAAAACGTTCCTGCCGCACTGGCTGGCTGGCACCCCACGGTGACGCTCAGCGGTCAGGCTGGCCCTGCGTTTTCAAACCAGATCAACGCGCCGACCGGGCCACTCAATGAACGGTATCGTGTCCGTGAAAACCGCGCAGAAGTGATTGGCACCGCAACTCTCACCCAACCGATCTATCGCGGCGGACGCACGACGGCTGCGACCAACAAGGCCGAAAACCAAGTTATGGCACAGCGTGCCAAACTGCTGGCGCAAGAACAGCAGACATTTTCTGACACCATTGCCGCTTATGTCGGCGTGATTTCGGCGCAACAAATTCTGGCGCTTAACATGAACAACGAGCAGGTGCTGACCAAGCAACTGCAAGCGACCAACGACCGTTTCCGTGTTGGTGAAATCACCCGCACCGACGTCGCCCAGGCGCAAGCCGCGCTCGCCGGTGCTGTGGCAACCCGCGAGACTGCTGAGGGCAATTTGCAGGCGGCACGCGCCACCTATCAAAGACTGGTCGGCGAACTGCCAGGCAAGCTCGCCGAGCCGCAACCGCTGTCGCTGCCCACCAAGTCGCTGGAGGAAGCAAAGGCATTGGCGCGCACCAACAACCCCAACGTGGTTGCCGCGTTGTTTCAGAATGCGTCTGACAAAGATAATTTCGACCTGCAATATGCCAATCTGATGCCACAGGTCGCACTGCAGGCCACGTCGTCTTACAACCAGAACGGCTCATTCAAGGACGTGACGAGCGAGGGTACCACCGTTCTCGCCACTGTCTCTGTGCCGCTGTATCAGGGCGGCTCTGAATATGCCGCTATCCGTCAGGCGCGGCAGGCTGAGCAGTCCAGCAGCCGGTTGATCGATGATGCCCGCAACACCGCGGTGCAGCAGGTGATCGCGGCGTGGGAGACTTATCAGGCGACGAAATCCACCATCGAGAGCACCCGTTCACAGATCAAGTCTGACGAAGTGGCGCTCGAAGGCGTGCAACGCGAGGCGATTGTCGGCAGCCGCACCACGTTGGACGTGCTGAACGCCGAGTTGCTGTTGCTCAACGCGCGCACGACGCTGGTGCAAAATCTCGCCACGCTGGTCAACAATGCCTATACCGTCGCCGGTGCAGTGGGTCGCCTGACGGCGCGTGATCTCCAGCTCAATGTGCCCTACTACAACGAGACCGCATATTATGAAGCGGTGCGCAACCGCTGGATCGGCACCGGAGACTTTGCCACCGAGCAGCCCGGGCGGTAATTGGCTCTGATAAGGCGTTGTTAATCCTTCTGCGGGATAATTCCTGCAGAAGGAGCACGCATGAGCGCCGATGAAACTGCCAAAACGGCTGTCGATCCATCCATGGACGATATCCTGGCCTCGATCCGCCGCATTCTGACGGAGGAGGAAGTGTCGGTGGTGTCAGACGAACGAACCCCTTCGCCGCAGGTTCAGAACGAGGATACAGCCGAGGAGGTGTTCTCTCTCGATGAGACAATGCTCGTATCACCGCCTGCCACCGTCACCGCATCCTGGATTGACGAGCCGGAAATGGCTGCGGCGGACTCCGCGATGCCGCCCGCCGATTATATCGCAGAGCCGATCAACGCGCCTGCTCCGCCCGCGCCGCCCGCCGTTCCCGCATCAAACCGCGCGGCACTGATTGCGCCTGAAACTGCAGCAACCGTCGGCGTTGCGCTGGGTGAATTGGTGCGCGGCGTGCAAGCCGAACGCCATGCCGCGATCTACCGCGGCGGTCCGACGATTGAGGACGTGGTGCGCGCCGAGATTCGCCCGGTGCTGAAATCCTGGCTCGACACCCACCTGCCCGAAATGGTCGAGCGTTTGGTCCGCTCCGAGATTGAACGATTGACCGGACGCGTGTCGAGCTAACAATAGATCTGCGCCGGCGCATCTCGGTATCGTCCAATTATAACGGGGCGAATATCCATTCGAAATTGCCACTTTTAATTTCTTGAATTGCCACTTCCAGTGTGAAACGATTTCACGCAACGCCCGGATGTGATCCGATCAATCAAGCTGACCTCAGCCAGGAGGACATGCAGGTGAAGGCATTGCCGCGATCTCCTGCTGTCCGTGGAGGCAGCGTTTCGCGTCGGCACATCGCCGCAATTCGCCAGCAATCGCTCCACTCCCGATGGGGAATTAACGCCACTTCATAAAAAACCAGCAGCGTATTGGTCCAGCAATTGGGAGACAACAATGACGCCGATACGTTGGATTTCAGGCTGCCTGGCGCTTGCTTTGATAGCAAGCCTAGGCGTGCCAAATCCCGTACAAGCAGACGACTTCGTTGTTGCGCGATCAGCCAGCCAAAAGCTGAAAGTGGTTGGCGATACCGCGAAATGGTGCGGCCCTCATCTCAGCTTGCGCATGCTGCTTGAGGCGGACAGCCCAATTCAGGGCAGCGAAGTCGGCCAAATCGGCATCATGAACCGCCTGAAGGCGCCGATTTCAGCCGACTGCCCGGCCGCCGCCGATGCGACAATCACCGTGCTGTCCCAAGGCAAGCCGCAAGGCGTGTTCAAGGCCGCAAAGTCGCAGGATTGGGCCTTCGCATCCACGTCTCCGGCGCCTGGCAAGCAGGCGGCGTTGGACCTTGATGCAGACCAACCCATAGCGGCGGCCAAACCGCCCAGCGCCCCAATCCTAGCCGCAGCACCACCCACAATCGCAACCCAGCCGGGGGATCTGCCCGGCAGTCATGATCCAGATTACCTCAAGCGATACGAGGGCAGCCGGATCGT
>CAIZGT010000706.1 GCA_903932545.1 uncultured Rhodospirillales bacterium | reverse complement strand
CAGCAAGCGCGGAGCCGGCGAGGCCGACAACAAGAGCCAGCGCAGTGCCGGCGAGCAACGAATACCTGGCCATCTTGACCCCCTCAAAGTCCCTGAAAACGTGCAGCGACTGGTTTCAAGGTTCCATCGCTTCCGATCAAAGGATTAAATCTGAAGCTCTAATGCGGTCAACGAAAAGGCGGGCTGATGAAGCCTTGTTCAGCGCGTTTCACAGCGCGCGTGACATATGCGCAACAGAGTTGCGAAGGCGCGCCCCCACGTCGACTATTGACCGTTGCGTTCGCGCCGCAGTCGCCGCCAGTAATCGAGCCTCTTGGCCAGCTCACGCTCGAATCCGCGCTCTTTTGGCGCGTAAAACTCCTGGCGCGGCATTTCATCGGGGAAATGGTTCTGCCCAGAGAAGCCGTCCTCGACGTTGTGGTCATACGCATACCCTGCGCCATAGCCGAGATTTTTCATCAGCTTGGTCGGCGCGTTGCGGCTGATCGCGGGCGGCATCAGGCTCCCCGTCCCCACCGCCGCCTTTTGTGCGGCCTTGAACGCGACATAGGCGGCATTCGATTTTGGCGCGGTTCCCAAATACAGCACCGCCTGCGCCAACGCCAATTCGCCCTCCGGCGAGCCCAACCGCTCATACGCTTCCCACGCAGAAATCGCCTGCATCAGCGCCTGCGGATCAGCGAGGCCGATATCCTCGCTCGCAAACCGCACCAGCCGACGTGCAATGAAGCGCGGGTCTTCGCCCCCCGCCAGCATCCGCGCCAGCCAATAGAGCCCGGCCTGCGGGTCAGACGCGCGCAGGGCTTTGTGCAGCGCGGAGATCAGATTGTAATGCTCCTCCTGGCTCTTGTCGTAGAGCAGCGTCCGGCGGGACAGCGTCTCGGCCAGTTGCGCCGTGTCCAACGGCTCCGACTCCGGCATCGCCGCGAGTTGTTCCGCGAGGTTGAGCAAATACCGCCCGTCCCCATCCGCCATCGCCCGCAAAGTCGCCCGCGCCTCCGGGGTAACTGGCAGCGTGATCCCCAATTCCGCCTCCGCCCGCACCAACAGCAACTCCAGCGCGTCGTCATCCAGCCGCTTCAGCACCATCACCTGGGTCCGCGACAGCAACGCGCCGTTCAGCGCGAAAGAAGGGTTTTCGGTGGTCGCACCCACCAGTGTTACCGTCCCGTTCTCCACCACAGGCAAGAAGCCGTCCTGCTGCGCACGGTTGAAGCGGTGGATTTCATCGACAAACAACAACGTTCCCTGCCCGCGCGCCCTCCGCTTGGTGGCCTCCTCAAACACCCGCTTGAGATCGGCCACGCCAGAGAACACAGCGGAAATCTGCACGAATTCCAGATCCGCTTCAGCCGCCAGCAACCGCGCAATCGTGGTCTTCCCCACCCCCGGCGGGCCCCAAAGAATAAGCGACGCCAACGAGCCCCGCGCCAACATGCGGGTGAGCGCGCCGGTCGGTCCGAGCAAATGGTTCTGCCCCGCGACCTCTGCGAGCGTGGCCGGTCGGAGGCGATCAGCGAGGGGTGTGCTCATAATTTTCCGTAGGGCGGGTGCAACCCGCCGAGGTGGCGGGATGCTCCCGACCTACGTAAATAGTATCGGATTGAACCCAACAAAACAAAACCGGCCCTCGTCATCCGAGAGCCGGCTTGTTCATTCTCACGAACCGAATTGCGAATATTATTCGCCGTCCTCGTCATTTGCTGCTTCCCGCTTCGGGCCGCTATCCAAACCCTTAGCGGCCGGATCGCGATCCACCAGCTCAATCACCGCCATGTCGGCGGCGTCGCCATAGCGCATGCCGGCCTTCAGAACGCGGGTGTAGCCACCCGAGCGATCCTTGTAGCGTTCGGCGATCGTGGTGAACAGCTTCGCCACGATCACGTCGTCACGCAGCTGCGCATAAGCCTGACGGCGTGCGTGCAGCGT
>CAIZGT010000705.1 GCA_903932545.1 uncultured Rhodospirillales bacterium | reverse complement strand
GTTCAGACGTGGCTCTTCCGATCTAGCTGGTCCGCCGCCGGAGACTGCGGTGACGGCATCAATCAGCGCCTCATCCTCCACCCAATCCACTTCACCCACGGATTCGAGCAGCGTGTTGCACAGGCTGCGTTGCGCCGCATTCACGCCGGGGCCAGCACAGGCGACGGTGAAGCCCTGCCCAATAGCGGCGGGCGTATTCGGCATCGCGCGCACGATGGGCGAACCGGGCAGGGCGGTGGACAGGCCTGCGATGGTGCGCCCGGCCATGATCGATAGCATCACTGCAGGAGCGTAATGGGTGATGCTGGACAGCGCTTCTGCGGCCATCTGCGGCTTTACCGCCAGCACGACGGCTGCAGGATTGAAATCCGCAGGCAGATCGGCGGCCGAGGCGACAATGGTCAGTTCCGGCCCTGGGCTGAGCGGCCGCGCTGGATCGATGGCGAAGGACGGTGCGAGGCCGAGTTTGCGCCAGCCTTCAACCATCGCACCGCCCATTTTGCCGTAGCCGAGGAGGAGGATGGGGGGAATTGCGGTCATTTAGTCAGTTTCCCGTCATTGCGAGGAGCCGGGCGACGTGGCCATCCACCGCCGGATTCAATGGCATGATGGATTGCCACGCTTCGCGCGCAATGACGAGAGGGCGGGTCTAAGCCTCGCCCACACACTCCAACATCGCAGCTTGCAATGCCTCAGCCGGAGATTTGCCGCCCCAGAGCACGAATTGGAACGCCGGATAGAAGCGTTCGCATTCGGTTATGGCGATGTCGATCATGTCTTCCAAGCTCTCCGCCGAGGCACCCGGCGCGCCGCGTAGCAGAACGGCGTGGCGGAACACTGGCATGCCGTCTTCCTGGTCGATGCCAAAATGGCCGATCCAGAGTTTTTCATTGGCCAGTGCGAGCAGCTCATACAGGGCAGTGCGCTGTTTTTCCGGCACTTTCATGTCGAAGGTGCAGGTGAAATGCATTGCGCTGATCTCGTGCGACCAGCAGAAATACATGCCGTAATCGCACCATTTGCCGGGTGCCTCAGCCGCCATTTCGGCGTCTGAGCGGCGGTCGAACACCCAGTCATAGGCCGCGACGATCTGCTCCATCACGTCAAGCGGGTTGGACGCTGATTCCTGTTGGTAGCTGAGCTGGGCGGACATGCGGGAACTCCCGTCTAGAGGAAGCCGAAAAACGCAGAAAACCGCGCTCGGCCCAGTGTTCGCGTGTGTGGCCGAATCGGTGACCCTCCACATCGAAACCCTAGACGGCGAAACAACAGCACCGCAACCCTGCATGCGGAGTCGCAGTGCTCTGCCTTGGGAACTTCATGCAATTTGTGAAGAAAACCGGCAAAGCACTGCGAGATCAGTGTCAGTTGCCGTTGGGAAGGTCGGGCTGGTAGCCCGGCGAAGGTAAGCGCGCTTCCAACTCGTCCATGCGCTTCTCAAGAGCGGCCAAGCGCGCCTCTGCTGCTTCCTGGCCGGCGCGCGCGCGGGCGGCGAGAGTGGAGATGGCTTCAAATTCTTCACGCTTCACGAGGTCGAGCTTGCGCAGAATGTCTTCCATGCGCGCCTTTCCCATCGCCTCGGCCTCGTCCCTCAGGCCGGTGAGCGCGGACAGCGCGCCGCCGGCAACGCCAGCGAGGTCGTCGAAAAAGCGGGGGCGGTCGGTCATGGTTTGCACTCCGGTTGCAGCTTTCGGATCAGGCTCCAGCACCGTATATGCGGTGCCAGCCACGAAAAGTAGGGTTGTGATGCTCCCGGTTCTGATGTTTCCGCAATTTGATCCGGTGGTGGTGGATGTCGGCCCCATCGCCATTCGTTGGTATGCGCTGGCCTATATCACCGCCTTGCTCGTTGGCTGGCGCTTGGTGCGCCGGTTTGTGCGGCTGGCGCCGGTGGTGGGAACGGCCGAGCAGGTGGATGATTTCCTAACCTGGGCGACGCTGGGCGTCGTGCTGGGCGGCAGGCTTGGGTATGTGTTGTTCTATCAGCCGAGCTTTTTTTCGAGAACCCGCTGAAGATTTTACAGCTGTGGACCGGCGGGATGTCGTTTCATGGCGGCATGCTCGGCGTAGCGTTGGCGATTATCCTCTATTGTCGTCGCAACAACATGCCGGTGCTGGGCTTTGCAGATCGCATCTCAATCGTGGCGCCGATTGGCTTGGGGCTCGGACGGATTGCGAATTTCATCAATGGCGAGTTATGGGGGCGGGAAGCGTCGGTGGATTTGCCCTGGGCGATGATATTCCCCACTGGCGGCGATATTCCGCGCCATCCGAGCCAGCTCTATCAGGCGTTGATGGAGGGGCTGATTCTGTTCGCCATCACCTTCGCGATCTCCCGCCGTCGCTGCGTGCGGGTGCATTATGGGGCGATCACCGGGGTGTTTCTGATCGGCTACGGCGTGGCGCGCATCATTGGTGAGTTCTTCCGCCAACCTGACCCTTTCCTCGGCTTCCTGTTTGCAGGCGCGACGATGGGGCAGTTGCTGTCGCTGCCGATGGTGCTGGCCGGGCTCGGATTTGTCTGGTGGGCGCGGACGCATCCGGCCGCGTAGAGGGAGGCTGCGTGATGCAGCGACTTGACAGCTTCATGGCGGCGGCGAATGCGCAGTATTATGCCACGCATGACCCGTTCGCCGATTTCACCACAGCACCTGAAATCAGTCAGGTGTTCGGCGAGCTGATGGGCGCTTGGGCTGCGGTGATGTGGCAGGTGATGGGGCGGCCGGTGCCGGTGATATTGGCCGAAGCCGGGCCGGGGCGCGGCACGCTGATGGCAGATGCGATGCGGGTGATCGGGCGCACCGCGCCGGACTTCGCGAGCGCCCTACAACTGCATTTGGTGGAGACGTCACCACGCCTGCGCGCTGAGCAGGCCTCGCGGCTGTCGGTGGCAGCGTTTCATGACCGGATTGAGGACATCCCGCCCGGTCCGATGATTTTGCTCGCCAATGAATTCATCGACGCGCTGCCGATCCGCCAATTCGTGAGGCGCGACAGATGGATGGAGCGGTTTGTCGATGCTGGCGCTTTTGTGGAGCAGCCCGCAGAGATTGCGCTGGGAGATGCGCCAGAGGGGGCGGTGATGGAAATCTGCGATATGGCGCGCGAGATTGCCGCGCATATTGGCGCGCGTTTGGCGATGCACGGCGGCGCGGCGCTGTTCATCGATTACGGCCCGGCACAATCCGGGTTTGGTGACTCCCTGCAAGCGCTGCGTGGGACGCAGAAATCTGCTCCGTTGGCCGATGCGGGCGCGTCTGATCTGACCGCGCATGTCGATTTTCAGTCGATGGCCGAGGCAGCAAAGGGCGCGCAGGCGCACGGTCCGATTCCGCAGGGTGTGTTTCTCACGCGGCTTGGCTTGTTCCAGCGCAACGGGGTGCTGGCGCGCACGCAGCCGCCAGCGAAGGCGATGGCGATGATTGAGAGCGTGCGGCGGCTGGCGGAACCTGACCAGATGGGGCAGTTGTTCAAGGCGCTGGCGCTATGTGCGCCGGGGCTTGCGACACCGCCGGGATTTTCCGAATGACC
>CAIZGT010000704.1 GCA_903932545.1 uncultured Rhodospirillales bacterium | reverse complement strand
GTGCTGATGATGCTGTTCATCCGAGGCCGCATCATCCCTGAGCATCGCAACCCGGTGAACCGTGTGTTGATCTGGCTCTACCGCCCGCTGATTGCCGGCGTGTTGCGCGCCAAAACCGTCACCATTGGTCTGGCGCTGCTGATTTTGGTGGCGACGGCATGGCCCGCGATGCAGCTCGGCAGCGAGTTCATGCCGACGCTGAACGAGGGCACACTGCTCTTCATGCCTGTGACACTGCCCGGATTATCAGTGACCAAGGCCGCCGAACTGCTGCAAACTCAGGACCGTATCATCAAGAGCTTCCCCGAAGTGGAGAGCGTGTTCGGCAAGGCTGGGCGGGCGAACACCGCAACCGACCCGGCGCCGACGGAGATGTTCGAGACCATCATCAACCTTAAACCCGAAAGCCAATGGCCGAAGGGGATGAATGTGGACAGTCTGATCGCCAAGATGGACGCGGCCCTGCAATTGCCCGGTGTTAGCAACGCCTGGACGATGCCGATCAAGGCGCGCACCGACATGCTCTCGACCGGCATCCGCACCCCGGTCGGGATCAAGGTTTACGGCCCCGATCTGGCGGGGATTGATCGGCTTTCGCGTGAGGTTGAGACAGTGGTGCGCCATGTTCCGGGCACCACCAGCGCCTTCGCCGAGCGGGTGGAAGGCGGCTATTACATGGAGATCGAACCGAACCGTGAGGCGCTCGCCCGCTATGGGCTGACCATCGGCGCGTTGCAGCAAACTATTGCGACGGCCCTTGGCGGCGAGGACGTGACCACGACGGTGGAAGGCCGCGCCCGCTACAGCGTTAATGTCCGCTACCCGCGCGGTTTGCGTGACAATCCACAGGCGGTGGCTTCGCAGGTTTTGGTGCAAGGGACCACCGGCCCTGCCGTGCCGCTCGGCCAACTCGCCAGCATCCGCCTCGCGCGCGGTCCGGCGACGATCCGCACCGAGAACGCGCAGCTGGTGAACTATGTCTATGTCGATCTGCATGGCCGTGATCTCGGCGGCTACGTGGCCGAGGCGCAGCGTGCGGTGGCCAACGAGGTGAAAATGCCGCCGGGCTATCACGTCGAATGGAGCGGTCAGTTCGAATATCTGCAGCGCGCCCAGGCCAAGCTGAACGTGGTGATACCGGTGACGTTGCTGCTGATTTTCGTGCTGCTGTATCTGAATTTCGGCAGGCTGACCGAGACGCTGATCGTGATGGCCTCGGTACCGTTCGCGCTGGTGGGCGGGGTATGGCTGATGTTCCTGATGGGCTTCAACATGTCCGTCGCGGTCGCCGTCGGCTTCATCGCTCTGGCGGGTGTCTCGGCAGAAACCGGGGTGATCATGCTGATCTATCTCGACCACGCCTTGGCCGAAATCCGTGCGCGCTGTGCTGCTGAGGGGCGCGTGCTGACGCGCGACGATCTGCGTTCAGCCATCATGTTGGGTGCTGTCGAGCGGGTGAGACCAAAGATGATGACCGTCACCGCCATCATGGCCGGTCTGCTGCCGATATTGTGGAGCACGGGAACCGGATCCGAGCTTATGCGCCGTATTGCGGTGCCGATGGTCGGTGGGATGGCGTCTTCGGCGGCACTGACTTTGCTGGTGATTCCAGCGATCTACGCGGCGATCAAAGGAGTTGGGCTGCCCAGAGATTAGGACAAAGTGATATGAGCTGTACCCGGTTGAACGGTCGCTTGGTTAGTGCAGTCTGGCGGCAAATTGCTGGAAAGCTTCCCGTTATGGCTGCTCAAGGAGCGCACGCTTCCGCCAATCTACTGGCGTGCGATGCTGAAGGGGCGCGAATGGATGGCAAAGCCGGAGTTGGTAGGCTGACGGCGTCGCTGGCATCAACGGGATTTTGGCGGGCGTGTTGACCGGACCTGAGCGCGGTTGGCACGGGGATGATCGACCCGGCAAAAGAGCGGGGGATTTCTGGATTTGACGGGAGACTGGAATCCAAATCTTGCCTTTGTGAGGGGAGGAGCCATCCGCCATCCTCACATTAGGCTTCGTTATCTGCGCTTGACCGCATATGCGTGTAAGCGCATTGAATAGACATGATCGACGCCACCACCCTGCTCTCCGCCCTTGCCGAGCCAACCCGGCTCGCTGCCCTGCAATTGCTTTGGGATGGGCAGGAGCATTGTGTGTGCGAGTTGATGAGCAAACTCGGCGCGTCGCAATCGCGCATGTCGCGCCATATGGTTACCCTTAAGGCGGCGGGGCTGGTGACGGATCGGCGGGATGCACAGTGGGTGCGCTATCGGCGCTCACCGCAGGTATCAGCAACTGTCACAGCTCTCGTGGAGGCGGCTTTGTCGCTGGCTGCACAACAGGATCGGATCGCAGCATGACCACCGCCCCGCTGATCGCGTCACCCACCAAGACCTGCTGTGCGCCAACAATTCAGCCCGCCACGCCGGCCGCGAGTCGTCGCCCGGTGGTCCTAACCGTTCTGGCTGTGGCTCTGTGGTTCGTGGTGTATTGGCAGTTGGAGCCGTTCTCCAACTGGGCGGTGGCGCAATTGCCGCTGGTGCATGGCGGGCACCTGGAGGAGGCGATGAGCTTCTTCATCTTCGATACCCCCAAGGTGCTGATGCTGCTGGCACTGGTGGTGTTCGGGATGGGCGTGGTGCGCAGCTACTTCTCGCCAGAACGCACCCGCGCATTTCTGGCTGGAAAGCATGAGGGGGTAGGCAACATAGCCGCCGCCTCGCTTGGCATTCTCACGCCGTTTTGCTCCTGCTCGGCGGTGCCACTGTTTGTCGGCTTCGTCTCGGCGGGCGTGCCGCTGGGGGTAACATTCTCATTCTTGATCGCCTCGCCGATGATCAATGAAGTGGCGCTTGGCTTGTTGTTCGGTCTGGTGGGCTGGCAGGTTGCAGCCACCTACCTTGTGTTCGGTCTGTCGGTGTCGATCATAGCGGGCTGGGTGATCGGGCGGCTGCATCTTGAAGGTTGGCTGGAAAGCTGGGTGCGCGATGTGCGCAGTGCCACGGTTGATCTGCCAGCCGCACGCATCAGCGCGCCTGACCGCATCGATGCAGGGCTTGAAGCACTGCGCGACATTTTTGGCCGCGTTTGGTTCTGGATCATCGTCGGCATTGCCGCCGGTGCGTTCATCCACGGCTATGTGCCTGCGGAGTTGTTGAGCCAGATTATGGGATCGGGTCATTGGTGGTCAGTCCCGGCGGCGGTGTTGATCGGCGTGCCGATCTACTCCAACGCAGCGGGCATCATCCCGGTGGTGGAAGCCCTGCTCGGCAAGGGGGCAGCACTCGGCACTGTGCTGGCGTTCATGATGGCCGTCACCGCGCTATCCGCGCCAGAGATGATCATCCTGCGCAAGGTCCTCTCTCCCCGGTTGCTCGCGGTGTTCGTGGCGATTGTCACAGTTGGAATCATCGCGGTGGGCTATTTGTTCAATGCCCTTTTCACCTGATCTAAAAGGATATCTTTGATGAAAGACGTAAAAATTCTTGGCACCGGGTGCAAACGCTGTGTCGCCACCGCCGAGATGATGCAGGCCGAGGCAGACCGCCTCGGCATCGCAGTTCAAATTGAAAAAGTAACGGATTACGCTGCGATCGCAGGCTACGGCATCGCATCCACGCCGGGCATCGTGATCGACGGCAAAGTTGTGCATGCAGGCGGACTACCCAAACACGCCGACGTGACCGCTTGGCTTGCTGCCTAAAGACAATCGACGCCGCTGTTCGGCTCTATCACTGTTCGGCTCTATCACTGTTCGGCTTGTGAGGAATTCCATTGTGCTTTTAATCCGTCCGCTGCTGAACGTGGCCATTTTGGCGTGTCTGACGATCACGCCTGCCTTTGCCGATCAAGCGACCTGGACACAGAAAATACTCACCCCAGAAACAGCGCTCAAAGCGGCTCTCGCAACTCAAGCCGAATGTCAGAAGCGCGGCTGGCAGGTAAGTGTCACGATCACCGACCCATCTGGCCTACCACAAGTCATGTTGCGTGACCGCTTTGCAGGTTGGCATACCGTCGAGGCAGCGAATGGCAAGGCGCGCACTGCGGCAAGCTGGCGAGACTCCACCACCACTCTGGCGGCGCGCATGACCAAGCCGGATGCCGCAGAGAAAGGGATTATGAACCTTCCTGGCGTTGTGATGGTTGGCGGTGGCATGCCCATCACCTCCGCAGGCCAACTTGTTGGGGCCATTGGCGTGTCCGGTGCGCCGGGCGGAGACAATGATGATCTCTGCGCCAAGGCTGGCCTTGCTGCCATCGACGACGACCTCGCGTTCTGAGGTGGCTCCGCAACATGACGGGGCCAGCGAAATGCCGGCCCCGTTTGAGTCAGAGCGGCTGGGTTAACGGTCGCCACCCATCATGCCCATGCCGTGATGCATCGACGGCATTTCGGAGTGCTGAACCAAGCCCGGCAGCACGTAAGGTGCTTTGATTTTCTGCGTGGCATCCAGCGAAGCCACCAGCGTTTCAGCCGCGGCCTTCACTGTGGCCTGCGCCTTATCACGCTGGTCCCACTGAGTGACCATGAAGTTGCCACGATCCTGATTCGACATCGCACGGATGGTGTCAGGATTGATCTTCTCGTGGCTGGCACGCATCGCCGTGGCGGTGTCTTGCACCACTTTAGCGTAGGTGTCCCAAGCGGCATTCTGCTGGGTGGTGATGGCAAGATCAGCCTTCACAGCGGCAAGGCGTGCTGCGGGGTCGCCCATGCCGTGCCGATGGTGACCGCCCATCATGCCCTGCCCCATCATGCCGGGGCCCATCATGCCGGGGCCAGCGTTCTGGGCCATCGCGGCCACGCCGCCAAGTCCGAGCAAAACAGTGCCGAGTGCCAGTGCTTTGGTGAGGTTACCCATTTTGATATTCCCTGTCAGATCGCGGCTCCAATTCAGCCGTCACGCAATCTGTGCGCTCCAAGCGTTACCGAGGTTTGTCAGAACTTCCTCAATG
>CAIZGT010000703.1 GCA_903932545.1 uncultured Rhodospirillales bacterium | reverse complement strand
GTGATGCTAGACGCCGCGGCACTGCCCGATTTGGGCGATCGCCCGCAAGCGTTTCTGGGTCTGCATGGCGATACGCCGGTGTTCACGTTCGATATTTCGGATGTGGATGAACCGCTTTCGGTGCTGCCTGAGGCGCTGGGTGCGCTGATCGACTTGCGCACCATCGCGGGCAAGGTGGAGGCGAAAGAGGCGTCAATGCTCGCCCATGCGCGCGGGCTGATGCATTGGCGGGTGCGCCACAAATTCTGCGGTGTGTGCGGCGGTAAGTGTGAGCCGCGGTCGGCGGGCAATGCGTTGCAATGCCCGCAATGCGGCGCACAGCATTTCCCGCGCACCGATCCGGCGGTGATCATGCTGGTTGTGGACGGCGATCGCGCGTTGCTTGGCCACTCCACGCGCTTTCCAAATTCCAGCATGTATTCCACGCTCGCAGGCTTCGTGGAGCCGGGTGAGAGTTTCGAGGAAGCGGTGGCGCGCGAAGTGTTTGAGGAAGCGGGCATTAAGGTGGGCCGGGTGTTCTACCACTCCAGCCAGCCCTGGCCGTTTCCTGCCTCCGTGATGATTGGCTTTCACGCGGAGGCGCTGAGCACCGAGATCAAGATTGATCCGGAGGAATTGGAAGACGCCCGCTGGTTCACCCGCGCTGAGCTGCGCGACCCGGATTCGGTTGGTATTTCGCTGCCGCGCGTGGACTCCATTGCGCGTCGCCTGATTGAAGATTGGATGAATGCCGAATGAGGTATGTTGGAATTTTCGCAACCCTCCTGATGGCGGGATGCGCCACCTTCAGCGGTGAAGCGCCCAGCAAGGCGGCACCGGGCAGTGTGCTGCGCCAATGCCAGGATGCCGCAGCTTCTGACACGTCCATCGTGCAGTATGCTGCGGCGAATGCGGGGGTGAGCGGCGGGCCGAACAGCTATCCTGACCTGCTGGCATCACTGCGGCGGCAATCGATTGATCGGTGCTTGCAGCAGAATGGCGCCATGAAAAGCGGCGGGGTTGAACGGGTAAAGCAGTAAAGCTGGAACTATCAATCAGGGGGGAGACAACAATGATTATTGATATGCGCACCTACACCACGCGCCCCGGCAAGCTGGCAGCCTGGGTGAAGCTCTATCAGGAGCATGCTTGGCCGCTGCAACAGAAATATCTTGGCACCTGCTTGGGTTTCTACACCGTGGCCGAAGGTAGCCTCAATAAGGTGGTGCATCTGTGGCGCTACGAAAACCAGGGCGACCGTGAAATCCGCCGCGCCACGATGGCGCAGGATCCGGCCTGGAAGGAATTCATCAAAATGTCCGAAGAGGCCGGGTATTTGCTGGCGCAGGAAAATTCATTCCTGGTGCCGACCTCGTTCTCACCACAGCAGTAGTGTTTACGTCATTGCCAGGAGCAGAGATACGCTCCTGGCAATGACGATTTTGATTAAGCGCTGCGCCGCATCAACGCGGCGGTCAGTGTGTTTTCAAGCAGGCACGCGATGGTCATCGGCCCAACGCCGCCAGGCACCGGGGTGATTGCGCTGGCAATTTCAGCCACGTCTACTGTGGCGACATCGCCCACCAGTCGCCCATCCGGCAGGCGATTGATCCCGACATCGATCACCACGGCACCGTTGCTCACCCAATCCGCGCGCACAATTTCCGGACGGCCGACCGCTGCTACGATCACCTCTGCTCGGCGACATTCCACCCCCAAATCGCGGGTTCCGGAATGTGCGACCGTGACCGTTGCGTCTGCTGCTGTGAGCAATGCTGCCACGGGCTTGCCCACCAGCACCGAGCGGCCCAGCACCAGCGCGCGGGTTCCGCGCAACGTGACGCCCG
>CAIZGT010000702.1 GCA_903932545.1 uncultured Rhodospirillales bacterium | reverse complement strand
ATACGAGATAACAACCAGTGACTGGAGTTCAGACGTGTGCTCTTCCGATCTGCAAAGCGAAAACCGTGCGCTCCGCCAGCAGTGGTGGTGCAGCGCCCGCCGGAGCCACAACCGGGGCCACGCGTTCGCTGACGGTCACGTTAAAAAAGAGCCACAAGAAAACCACCTCCCAACAGGCTTGGCTCAGCCGCCAATTGAACGACCCCTACGTTGCGGCCGCCAAGGCGCAGGGCTGGCGGTCACGCGCGGCGTTCAAGCTGATCGAGTTGGATGACAAGTTCCATCTGATCACCAAGGGCTCCCGCGTGGTCGATCTCGGAGCCGCCCCCGGTGGCTGGGCGCAGGTGGCGGTGCAACGTGGGGCCACAAAGGTGGTGGGCGTTGATCTGTTGCCGATTGATCCGGTGTCTGGTGCCGAGATGATTGTTGGCGATTTTAATGATCCGGAGATGCCGGGTATTCTGACCGAAATGCTCGGCGGCAAGGCGGATCTGGTGTTGAGCGACATGGCTCCAAATACGACGGGCCACGCGGCGACGGATCATTTGCGGATTATCGCGCTCGCTGAACTGGCGCTCGAATTCGCGATGGAAATCTTGACCCCTGGCGGCGCGTTCGTCGCCAAAGTGTTCCAGGGCGGGACGGAGAAGAACATGCTGGTGCCGATGAAGCGGCACTTTGCGGTCGTCCGCCATGCCAAACCCCCGGCGAGCCGCAAAGGGTCAAGCGAGCAATATGTGGTAGCGACGGGGTTCAAGGGGCGCCACGCCTAACGCAGGCAGCCTCTATATTCTCGACTGTAGGATGCTGAGCCCGGCATTGGCGTTGGTGAGCTAAGCGATCCATTGCTGTCCTCCCGCCACAACCCTGCCATCCACACTGTCATCGCAGTGTTCCTTGCACCGAAGCCGCCCTATCAGTATGGGGAGACGCCAAGGTAGGCCCACAGGCGCAGTCGCGCCGCGCGGCCGATGCGGAGAGTCCGGCCATGGCTGATCAATTTGAAAACGGCACCATAACTGACCCATTTGCAGGTCGCGTCATTGAGGCATTGGCCTTTGACGATGTGCTGGTTGTGCCCGCGTATTCCCAGGTGCTCCCCACCGCGACGGCGACGAAAACCCGCCTCACCCGCAACATTTGGCTCAATATCCCGCTGATCTCAGCAGCGATGGACACCGTCACCGAAAGCGGCATGGCCATCGCCATGGCGCAGAACGGTGGCATCGGGGTGATCCACAAGAATCTGTCTATTGAGGAACAAGCCGAACACGTCCGTCGGGTGAAGAAGTTCGAATCTGGAATGGTGATCAATCCGGTAACGATCCACCCGGATCAAACCCTCGCCGACGCCCGCAACCTGATGAACAGCTTCCACATCAGCGGTATTCCGGTGGTGGAGCGTGACACAAACAGCCTCGTTGGCATCATGACCAACCGTGACGTGCGGTTCGCGACGGACCCAACATTGCGGGTTTACGAATTGATGACGCGCGAGAACCTGATCACCGTCAGCCCCGGCGTGAAGCCCGACGAGGCGCGGCGCTTGCTGCATCGCCACCGCATCGAGAAGCTGATTGTGGTCGATGACCAATATCGCTGCATTGGCCTGATCACCGTCAAAGATATGGACAAGGCGCAGGCACATCCGATTGCCAACAAGGATAGCCTTGGCCGTCTGCGGGTGGCGGCGGCAACCGGCGTGGGCGAAGACGGGCATGCACGGGCGCGGGCGCTGATCGAGGCTGAAGTGGACGTGGTGGTGATCGATACGGCGCATGGCCATAGCCAAGGCGTGCTCGATTCTGTGCGTTTCATTAAAGACCTGTCCAATGCTGTCGAAATCATCGCGGGCAATGTTGCGACCCCTGAGGGCGCCGAGGCCTTGATCAAGGCAGGCGCCGATGCGGTGAAAGTCGGCATTTGTCCTGGCTCGATCTGCACCACCCGCGTGGTGGCGGGCGTGGGCGTGCCGCAATTCACCGCGGTGATGGAAACAGCGGCGATGTGTCACCGTCATGGGGTTCCAGCGATTGCCGATGGCGGCGTGCGCACCTCTGGCGACATCGTGAAGGCCCTGGCCGCTGGTGCAGACAGCGTGATGATCGGCAGCCTGCTGGCGGGCACCGACGAAGCGCCGGGTGAGGTGTTCCTATATCAGGGTCGCTCCTACAAATCCTATCGCGGCATGGGCAGCCTTGGCGCAATGGCGCGCGGCTCGGCAGATCGTTATTTCCAACAGGAAGTGAAGGACACGCTGAAGCTGGTGCCGGAAGGCATTGAGGGCCGTGTGGCCTACAAAGGT
>CAIZGT010000701.1 GCA_903932545.1 uncultured Rhodospirillales bacterium | reverse complement strand
TGCGAAATTCTTGCCCTCAGCCTCTGCTGCTGTGGGCGAGACGATCATCCCGGCGCGATCGGTCAATTGCGCGATCAGCGGTGAAGTGGGTGCTTTGAGGAACAGTTTGAGCGTGAGGGGATCGACCACTTCGACATGATCGAGCGTGGAAATCTCGCCGCGCCGCGCGCTGCCCGGCAGCGTGAGGTGGCGCATCAGCGAGTATTTCACCGCCTCGGCATCCATCGCGGTGCCGTCGTGGAATTTCACATTAGGGCGCAGATCGATGCGCAAAATAGTGGGGTCGAGCCACTCATAGCCGAGTGCTAATTGTGGCACGACTTCGAGTTTATCGTTGATATCAAACAATTTATCGCAAAGCGAGGCGAATACGATGCGGCCGACATAAGAGCGCGCGAGGGAAGGGTCCAGAGCATCGGCATCCTCACGCAAGGCGATCTTGATCGTTTGGCTTGGGGCATCCTCAGCATGGGCCTGTGCGCACAGGCTGAGTATGGCGAGGCAACCGGCGACAAGATTGTGGCGCATAAACTTTCCCTCGTTGATGACCGAGATAACACTTGCAGCGATAAGAGTGGCAGCAATCCCCTGCCCAAGCCAGCGTGGGCTTAGCCAGATATGTGCCAACGCGGGCGTGGGGGCGAAAAATATCGGCCGAGGCGTGAAAATACGTGATCCAGCACGCAGCGAGGATTGCGATCGGATCGCGTTAACGGCCTGTTGCGCGGATTCGGTGCCCGGTTCCGCGCCAAAATCTGCGGAATGCTGCAAAATAAATACAAATTTATCGACGTGAATATTGATGTTAAAATACAGAAATTTCGTGAATTTACGTCGAAGCTCATCAAAATTGCTAATGATTAACTATTGACTGTGGTTGTGATCAAAAATCCGCTTTGTTGATCTCGGAGATATATAACCCTGAGCATGTCCATTTGCCTTGGTTGGTTTATGGATCTGGAGATCAGTAAATGCGTAAAATATTATCAGTATGTTCGACTTTGCTGCTTGGAGTTTCTGCCGCTCCTGCACTGGCGTCCCAGCTCGTTTCAACGTTTTCGGTGCCTGGCTCGCAGCCGGACTGGTATATGCAAGATTACTTCACGCCGATTGATTCAAGCTTGTATGTGATCAACTCCGTTGATCTGCAGCTCTCGGGGAATATTTATGGCAATATTCAGGTTCAAAATCTGAGCCAATTCGATTCCGGAAATATCAGTGTGTCCTCGAATGGTTCGCTTGGTATTTATTATCCCGACTTAAGCGCAGTCACGTCAGTGGCGGTGGCGGCGCCGGTTGAGACGCAGACTTTAACACCCTATGTTGGGGCTGATTACTTTAGTGATTCGTCAAGCTATACCAACCCTAACCTGCAGGGCAGTGCCAGGCTGGACACGCTGCTGACAGCGCCAGCCGCGTTGAATTATTTTTATACGAGCGGACAGGGCTATCTTTACTTGGTGGGGATGGATTTTTCGACCGTGACCACCGATCTGGCGACGCAGAACCAGATCAACACCCTGATTGATGGCACACTGACCATCACCATCGACTATTCGTTGATCGGCAGTAACGCTGGCAATGCAGGCGGCACAACGACGGATGTGCCTGAGCCCTATTCGGCGGGGCTGTTTGGTGCCGGTTTCCTGGCGCTTATGGTTGTGCACAAGCGGCGGCGCTTAACCCAAGGGTGAGACGTCTGTGGCAGCGATGACGGCCTGAAACTCCGCCCATTCGCGCTTGCTCAGCCCGCTATCGGGCTGAGTGACCGTCTCACCGGCCAGCATGCGGCGCAGAATGGCCAGCATCGGCGCGGAAAACGTCACCGCGCCGAGACGGAAATCGCGGAAGGCGGCGTAGCAAGCCGGCACCCAAGCCTCGACGGTTTTTAACATCGCCTCGGCATAAACGCGGATTTCGTATTGTGCATGGCTATCGGCGCGCAGTGAGAGGAAATGCAGCAGATTGTGCAGATCCGTCTTCCAATACCACTGCGTGTAGGTGTTGAGCGTGAGGTTCATCCGCGCCAATTCCCGCGCAAGGCCGGGGCGGGAGGGATCGGCAGGCGTGCCATCCGGGTTCTCGTTCAAAAGATCGACGTAGTTGGCATAGGTGCGCATCGAATCATCACGCAGCAAATCCAGCACGCGCTGCGCTTCATCGCCTTCGATCACCTCACCACGGCCCTGCCGATTGATGCTGCTTTGCGCGGCAAGATTTTCGGGCGCGGGGAGGTAGAATTCACGATCCAGGATGGAATAGCGCGCCGAGATTTCATTCACGTTGGCGGTGCGGTGGCGGATCCATTGGCGCGCGACAAAAATCGGCAGCTTCACGTGGTATTTGATCTCGCACATCTCAAACGGCGTGGAATGGCGATGGCGCATCAGATAGCGGATCAACCCAGCATCTTCGCTGACTTTGCGGGTGCCGCGGCCATAGGAGACGCGGGCGGCCTGCACCACAGCACCATCATCGCCCATATAGTCGATCACCCGGACAAAGCCGTGATCGAGCACGGGCAGTGCGGTGTAGAGCATATCCTCCAGCGCGGGCACGGTGGCGCGGCGGGTGGGGGCGGATTGGGTGCGGATCGCTTCGATATCCGCCAGTTGTTCTGAGTCGAGGGCCATGAACTCCTCTAGCGCGGGACAGATTTTCTGGCGAGTGGGATGTTGCGGTGCAAGCTGCGACGGTTGCGGACTGACGATGAAATAACGCGCAATTACTTTGCCAACCACCTGGTTGTTATGCTGTAAAATTGCGGATGCACCGCGCCCCATCACAATCTGCGCTGACCCTCGCCGCCGCAGCTTTGCGCGGGATTTGGGTTGCAGTTGTGGCTGGCTTTGGCGCTCTGGTGTGCGAAGCGGACCGCGACGCGTTGATTCACAACTGGGTGTGCGGGATTTTCCGTACGCTTGATGACATGCTCGCGCGATATCGGGCGGGGATGTTGCCGCCGGTGGTCGCGCCTTCGGTGGAGACATTTGGGCGCGCGGCTGTGGCGAATGGATCGCGCGCTGATTCTGCGCAGCGGCCGCAAGCGGCCACGGGATTGCTGGAATCATTGCCGCAGACCCCGCGGATTCTGCGGCGTTTGGTTGCGCGGGCGCTGCCCACGGTTCAGAGTCTGTCGGCTCAGCGTGTTCGGATGCTGCACATGATGGGCGGTGCGTTTGCAGCTCTATGGCGCAATGACGCGCTTATTTCACGGCGCTGTGCGTGCGGGCTCTCGGAAAATTTTCAGAAAACTGTTGAGAAGTTGCTGTTAAGGCTCGTCCTAATTGTTCCGGTTAGTTATTGAATATGATGCCGCCAATGGTTCACACCGCGCGCCGCGCGGGTATGACGGGTTGGCGGCGTTTGGATGGGTTGCATTGTCACTGCGCATCGCTTGCAGTGGCGGGTTGGTTAGGCGGCAGGCTGCAAAGTCACCCAAATCTCGACGCCGCCTTCGCCGGTTGCGCGATCATATTTCGGCAAAAATAGTTCCAGAAACACCGGCGGCTTGTGGAAGTTGCGCCCCGCAACCGGCCAATTCTCAAAGATCTGCAGATAGGTTTGCGAAATCGTGGCAACCGGACCGGCGTGACGGAACACCGCGTATTCGGCGGGCGGCAGGCTGCGCTGGATCATGCCGTCCGGTGGGGCGACCGGGTCGGTGATCTGCATTGCGCAGAGATAATCGAACCGATTGTCTGGTGCGAGCACGCGCGAGAGTGACAGCGGGGGCTGATTGACGGCGTTGGGGATCTCCACATGCCGCGTGATAAATCGCTTCCAAAGTGCGGCGATTTTCTCGCCTTCATGCGGAAAAAACATCGCCTCCACCCCCATCAGATGGAGGCTGTCCTTGCGCGTGATGCGATAGGGCAATGTTCCTTCTGCAACACCGCTCTGGGGAAGAGACATCACGCAACCCTTTCAATGGCCTGACCGAACGCCTATCATCAGTGTGTCAGCTTGCTGACTATGGTGATAAACGGTGTGTGGAATAATCGTTGTGGACCCGGGGGCAGTACCCGGCGCCTCCACCATTATCCCGGCAAAATCTGCAAGGAAAGCTGGGATGTATGGGGGCGAAACAGGATCGACACGCGTGGTAAAGACGCATCTTTTGCTCGGCATGATACCGCCGTTATCGGGTCAATTTACAAGTGCCAATGACAATCATGAAGCACTCGCTCTCGCTGCATAAGCGTTAGCGCGGTTAGGGGGGCCCCGGGCAACAGAATGCCCCCCACTTCGCACCCCCACTTCTCACTTGCGTCCCATCGGTCTAATCACAGGGCCAGAGAACGAGGACGGCATGGACGATAACGACGATCAGGTTCCCGAGAGCCTGTTGCCCTATGATGAGTGGACGGAAGAGGCCTTGCGCCATGTTCTTGTTCGCGCCCTGCGTCATGCCTCAATTCATGGCATGCCTGGTGAGCATCATTTCTACATCACCTTCCGCACCGACCATCCGGGCACCAACATCCCATCACGGCTGCG
>CAIZGT010000700.1 GCA_903932545.1 uncultured Rhodospirillales bacterium | reverse complement strand
GTGGCGGTGGCGGTGCCGATGCGCAGTTCGTAATCAACGCCGAGGGCGAGGGGCGCATTGTCCATCCACAACACGCGCGCGGTGAGTTCGCGCGTGGTGTCGAGCGTATCGGCCACGCCGACAATCACGTCACCGCGTGAGATATCAATCTCCTCACGCAAGGTGATGGTGACCGCCTGCCCGGCTTCGGCATGCGTGAGATCGCCGTCTGCGGTCACGATGCGGGCAACCGTGGCAGTGTGGCCGCTTGGCAGCACGCGGATGGCCTCGCCAGGGCGGATGCCACCATGCGCGATGGTGCCGGCATATCCTCGGAAGGCGGCGTCACGGCGGTTCACCCATTGCACCGGCAGGTGGAAGGCGGTGCTGGCATCATCCTTCACGCTCATATCCACCGTTTCCAGGTGGCCGAGCAGGGTTGGCCCATCATACCACGCCATCCGCGTTGAGCGTTGCGCGAGGTTATCGCCGTCGCGCGCGCAGAGCGGGATGGCGGTGATGTTGGTAAAGCGCAGATTTTCGGCGATGCGGCGATATTCTGCCACCAGCGTGTCAAAAATCGCCTGATCGAAGCCGACCATGTCCATCTTGTTCACGGCGAGCACTACATGGCGCACCCGCAGCATGGAGGCGATGAAGCTGTGGCGACGGGTTTGCGGCAGAATGCCCTTCTTGGCATCCACCAGGATCACCGCGAGATCAGCGCCAGCCGCACCCGTGGCCATGTTGCTTGTATATTGCTGATGACCCGGCGTGTCCGCGACAATGAATGCGCGGCGCGGGGTGGCAAAATAGCGATAGGCCACATCAATCGTGATGCCCTGCTCACGCTCGGCGGCGAGACCATCCACCAGCAACGCGAAATCCAGCCCGCCGCCGGTGGTGCCGTAGCGTTTGGAATCGCGTTCGAGGGTTTCGAGTTGGTCAAACGGCACCAACCCCGCATCGTGCAACAAGCGACCGATCAGGGTGGATTTGCCGTCATCCACCGAGCCGCAGGTGAGGAAGCGCAGCAGCGAGGTTGGGCGTTGCGCGGGCTGGATTTGCGCTTGCACGCCTTCAGCCACATGCGCGCGTTCAAGGGTGATCGCGTTCATCAGAAATAGCCTTCCTGCTTTTTTTGTTCCATCGAACCAGCGCCATCATGGTCGATCAAACGGCCTTGGCGCTCGGACACACGCGCGGCGCGCATCTCGGCGATGATCTCGTCCAGCGTGGTGGCGTCGCTCTCGATGGCGCCGGTGAGCGGGTAGCAGCCGAGCGTGCGGAAGCGGACCATGCGGATTTCGATCTGCTCGCCGGGCTGGAGTACCATGCGATCATCATCACGCATGATCAAACTGCCTTCGCGGGCCACAACCGGGCGGGGGGCGGCGAAATACAGCTGCACCACTTCAATGCCTTCGCGGGCGATGTAGTCCCACACGTCTTGCTCGGTCCAATTGGACAGCGGAAACACACGGAAGCTCTCGCCTGCGCGTTTGCGGGTGTTGAAGCGGGTCCACGGCTCCGGGCGCTGGCTTTTCGGATCCCAGCGATGTTCGGCGGAGCGCAGGGAGAAGATGCGCTCTTTGGCGCGGGACTTCTCCTCATCACGGCGCGCACCGCCGATGGCGGCATCAAATTTGTGTTTGTCCAGCGCCTGCCGCAGCCCCTGGGTTTTCATCACGTCAGTGTGGACGCGCGAGCCGGAGGTAAAGGGGTTGATGCCCTGGGCGATGCCGTCTTGGTTGATGTGGATGATCAATTCGCAGTCGAGTTCCGCCATGCGGCGGTCACGAAAGGCGATCATGTCCTGGAATTTCCAGGTGGTGTCCACATGCAGCAGCGCGAACGGCAAGCGGGCGGGGAAGAACGCCTTCTTCGCCAGATGCAGCAACACCGAGCTATCTTTGCCGATGGAGTAGAGCATAACCGGGTTGTCACAGGTGGCGACCACTTCACGCAGGATGTGGATGGATTCGGCTTCGAGCCGCTCCAGATGCGTCATCATCTTCAAGCCAATGTCTCCACTTTGCCGCGTTGCAGGCGGCCATCGGCACCCACATGCAGGCCACATTCTTTGCCGCTGTCTTCCCACCACCAGCGCCCGGCGCGCTCCTCTTCGCCGGGCTCGATGGCGCGGGTGCAGGGTGCGCAGCCGATCGAGACAAAACCACGCGCATGCAGCGTGTTTTGCGGGACGCGGTTGGCGGTGAGAAATTCACCAATCTGATCGCGTGACCAATCTCGCAGCGGGTTGGCCTTGATCACACCGAACCCAGCATCGCGTGTGACGAACGGGACGGCTTGACGGGTGGCGGATTGGTCAGCGCGCAGGCCCGTCACCCAGCCGGTGGCACCACGCAACGCATGC
>CAIZGT010000699.1 GCA_903932545.1 uncultured Rhodospirillales bacterium | reverse complement strand
TTCAGCTTGCCGGGATAGGTTGCCACGTCCCCAATTGCAAAAATTCCAGGCGAAGACGTTTCACACGTGGCGGGCGTGACGGCGAGGTGATGTTTTGCCAGTTCCAAACCCCATGCGGCAATCGGCCCGAGATCCATCGACAGGCCAATGAATGGTAGCAGAATATCGGCCTCCAGCGCGCGGGTTTTGCCGTCGAGATCGATCACCTCGACCGCACTGAGCACACCGTTTGCACCTTGCAGCGCATGGAGTTGATAAGGGATCACCATCTCAACCTCTCCCGCCTTTGCGGCGGCATCGAGTTGAGCCGCAGTTTCGGGGGCTGCGCGGAATTTTGGCCGACGATGCACAACCTGCACTGACGCCGCGATGTCCTTCAACCCGAGAGCCCAATCAACGGCTGAGTCACCGCCTCCTGCGATCACCACGCGTTTGCCGCGGAAATCTTCTTTGCGGCGGACGTAATATTGCACAGCGCCGGTCGCCTCATATCCAGGCAGACCGTCAAGCGGCGGGCGGTTCGGGCCAAACGCGCCAGCGCCCGCCGCAATGATGATCGTTTTTGCCGCAACAGTCTCGCCCTGGTCGGTGCCCAAGATAAAGGCTCCGGGAGAACCACTGACGGTCTCCACCCGACGCCCCAACAGGCGCGGCACGTTGAACGGTTCGATCTGACGCTCAAGGTTGGCGATCAAATGGCCCGCCTCAATCGCCGGATGAGCTGGAATGTCGTAAATTGGTTTTTCCGGATACAGCGCGCTGCATTGCCCGCCCACGTCGCCCAGCGCATCAATCAGCAGGCTGGAAAGTTTCAACATGCCACATTCAAAAGCCGCGAACAGGCCCGCTGGGCCTGCGCCGATGATTGCGACGTCGATGGAGTGAATGGGAGAAGTGCTCATACAACCACAATAGCGAGACAGGTCGGTCTGGCCAATAAGCCGTAAGGCGCGGGGCGTTGTTTTGTGACGAAGGCCAGCGCAACATTGGGCGTATGCATGAGATGATTCTACCCGACCTCACCGCCACCGAGGCTTTTGCCGCCCGCCTCGCCGATTTGGCCCAAGCAGGCGATGCGATTTTGCTATCCGGCCCGTTGGGCGCAGGAAAATCAGCGCTGGCACGCGCCTTTCTGCGGGCCGCGACGGGCAATCCACAACTTGATGTGCCGAGTCCGAGCTATACGCTGGTGCAGAGCTATTCAACGCGGCTTGGTCCGGTGCATCATTTTGATCTCTGGCGACTGGAAGGCGAAGAATCGGTGCAGGAATTGGGCTGGGACGAATTGAGTGCCGATATCGTATTGGTTGAATGGCCTGACCGCTTGGGATCACTTTGCCCGGATCATGCGTTGAGCATTACACTCCGCCCGGATGGCTATGAACGGCGCGTTGCCACACTCACCGGTTGGGCGGGGCGGCTGTGAGCACCAATCCAACCCACGCCATGCTGCTCGCCGCCGGCCTCGGCACCCGCATGCGTCCCCTTTCGAACGAAACGCCGAAGCCCATGCTGCCGCTCGGCGGACGTGCGTTGATCGACCTGGCTCTTGATCGGCTGGCGGATGCCGGGGTGACGGATGTGGTGGTGAACAAGCACTACAAAGCGGATCGGCTTGAAGCCCATCTCAATGAGCGTGAGATGAGTCCACGCGTTCATTTGCATCATGAGGATGAACTGCTGGAAACCGGCGGCGGTGTCCGCGCGGCACTCAATTTACTCGGCGATGCCCCGTTCTTCGTCGTCAATGGCGACTCGGTCTGGCTCGACGGCCCAACACCGACGCTGGAGCGTATGGCGAAAGCGTGGGGCGATGATATTGACGTGTTGCTGCTGTTTCATCGCACCTTCCAAGTCCAGGCAGAGATCGGTCTTGGTGACTTTGTACTCGACCCGTTGGGAGGCGTGCGGCGACCGAAAGAGCTGGAAATTGTGCCCTATCTTTACGCCGGCATTCAAATGCTTCGGCCCAGCTTCGTCGCCACCGCGGAGCCTGGACGGTTCAGCATGAACAAGCTCTGGGATCAGGCCATCGAAGCAGGCCGCCTGCGCGCGATCGTGCATGATGGTCTGTGGTTCCACCTCTCCACGCCACAAGACCTTGCCGAGGCTGAATTCGCGCTGCACGGCGCGTTGGTCGGCTCCACCACATGAACCTGGCCACGCTGCCCGCTCATGCGTCGTTTCTCGACGGGGTGGCGCAGCGTTGGCTGGATCAGGGCTATCCGCCCGGCACGGGTTTGATCCTGCTGCCAACCCGACGCGCCGCGCGTGAATTGGCGGAGGCATTTCTGCGTGTCTCAAATGGCAGGCCGATGTTGTTACCACGCATTACCGCGTTGGGTGCGCTTGATGAGGCTCCGCTGGCGTTGCAAGGCGCGCTTGATTTACCGCCTGCGATTGACGAAATGCGTCGCCTTGCTGAGCTGTGCCGCCTGATACCGCCCTTCGCCCAGGAAATCGGCGGGGCCTCACGCGCCGATCAGGCATGGCTGCTGGCGCGCGAACTGGCGCGGCTGATGGACGACGCCGAGCGCGCTGAAATCGCCGATCTGCACGGGGGGCTGCGTGCTTTGGCCGATGGCTCGCTCGCAGAGCATTGGGATACGACACTCAAATTTCTCAACATCGTCACAGCTGCATGGCCAGAATTCCTTGACGCGATGGGACTGATGAACCCGCAAGCCCGCGCGGTCGCCTTGCTGCGGGCGCAGACGCAAGCGTGGCAGGACAATCCGCCGCAGGAGCCGGTGTGGGTGGCAGGGGCAACAGGCGGCATCGCCTCGGTGGCGGGAC
>CAIZGT010000698.1 GCA_903932545.1 uncultured Rhodospirillales bacterium | reverse complement strand
TGCTGAAAACGGCCAGGGCTTGAACCCGGTGTTGCAAGACCCCGGCCTCGCCTTCCATCCACCGTTTCTCTATCTCGGCTATGTCGGGTTCTCGGTGGCGTTCTCCTTCGCCGTCGCCGCCCTGATTGAAGGTCGCGTTGATGCCGCCTGGGCGCGCTGGGTGCGGCCGTGGTCGCTGGCGTCGTGGTGCATGCTGACCATCGGCATCGCGCTCGGCTCGTGGTGGGCGTATTACACGCTCGGTTGGGGCGGCTGGTGGTTCTGGGATCCGGTGGAAAATGCCTCGCTGATGCCCTGGATCGTCGGCACCGCGCTGATCCACTCCGCGATCGTGGTTGAGCGCCGCAATACGCTGAAAAGCTGGACGATCCTGCTGGCGATCGTGACCTTCTCGCTCTCGCTGGTGGGCACCTTTCTGGTGCGCTCGGGCGTGCTGAGTTCGGTGCATGCTTTCGCGGTTGATCCTCGGCGCGGGTTGTTCATTCTCAGCTTGTTGATTGTCGCGATCGGCGGCTCGCTGACGCTCTACGCGGTCCGCGCGCCCGCGCTGAAGGCGGGCGGCTTGTTCGCACCGATTTCGCGGGAAGGTGCGCTGCTGCTCAACAACGTGCTGCTCGCCACCTGTGCCGCAACGGTGTTTCTCGGCACGCTGTATCCGCTGTTCATGGACGCGGTGGGCGGGCCGAAAATCTCGGTCGGCGCGCCGTTCTTTAACCAGACTTTCGTGCCGCTGATGGTGCCGGTGCTGCTGGCGATGGCGGCGGGGCCGATGCTGGCGTGGAAGCGCGGCGATTTGCTGGGCGCGCTGCATCGGCTCTGGTTTGCCTTCTTCGCCGCTTTGGTGGTGGTGCTGGTAATGCTCTACCTCACATCGGGCGGCCCGGTGCTCTCCATCCTTGGCTTGGGGCTTGCGATGTGGACGGCGATGGGCGTGCTGACCGAATGGGCCGGACGCGTCCAACTGTTCCGCATGCCATTCGCGCAAAGTGTGAAGCGCGCGTTGCATCTGCCACGCGCGGCCACCGGCATGACACTGTCGCATCTGGGCATGGCGGTGACGGTGGCGGGCATCGCAGCACAGGCTTGGCAGCAAGAATATCTGGCGATCGTACCGCCAGGGAGTGATTTCACGCTTGGTGGGTATGCGCTGCATTTCGACTCGGTTGAGCGGTTGCAGGGGCCGAACTACATCGCTGATCACGCCACAATCACGGTGCGCTCCGGCTCCGAAATTGTGGCGGTGCAACACCCTGAACGCCGCTACTTCGCCTTGCAGGACCAAACCACCGGGATGACGGCGATCCGGTCTGGGCTGGGCTCGGATCTGTATCTGGCACTGGGCGAGCCGAATGATCAGGGCGGTTGGACAATCCGCGCCTATTGGAAGCCGATGGTGTCGTGGATCTGGCTCGGTGGCTTGCTGATGGCCATTGGCGGGATGGTTAGCCTGTCGGATCGGCGTTGGCGCGTGGGGGTTGCCGCCAAGCTCCGCCGCCCAGCGCTGCAAATGGCGGCGGGAGAGTGACATGACATTGCGCCAAAGCCTCTATCTGCTGCCGGTGTTGCTATTCACCGGGTTGGCCGCCTATTTCATCGCCGCCTTGCAGCCGGGATACGACCCGCACGCCTTGCCCTCCGTGATGATCGACAAACCAGCACCCGCCTTCGATCTGGCGGGACTGAGCGGGGCGGGCTTGCACG
>CAIZGT010000697.1 GCA_903932545.1 uncultured Rhodospirillales bacterium | reverse complement strand
TGATTTGCAGGCCAATCTGGAAATTCCGGCAGAATTGCCGCTGATCGCGCAATCTGGCGCGGTTGGCATCGGCCTGTTGCGCAGCGAATTCCTGTTTATGAACCGCGAAACCCTGCCCAATCTGGCTGAGCAGACCGAGAGTTATCGCAGCGTGATCGACGCGATGGACGGAGCACCCGTGACCATCCGCGTGCTCGATTGGGGCGGCGAGAAGGATATCGAGGCGCTGCAAAGCGAGGGCGTGGTTCCTGAAGTGACGGACGACAACCCTGCCCTCGGCCTGCGCGGCATCCGGCTGTTGCTGCGTGAGACGGAGCTGTTTGAAACCCAACTCGCCGCCATTCTGCGCGCCTCCAACGCGGGGCCCACCCGCGTGCTGCTGCCCATGGTCACCAGCCTGGGCGAAGTGCGCCAAGCGCGTGAGATTTACGAGCGCGTCGCCCGCCGTCTGCGTCGCAAGGGCGAGCGCCTGCCAGAGCGGCTGCCACCGTTGGGTATTATGATCGAGACGCCAGGTGCCGCGCTGTCTGCCGACGCGCTGGCGTTGGAAGCAGATTTCTTCGCCATCGGCACCAATGACCTCACGATGTATACCCTCGCGGTGGACCGTGGCGAAACCGATGTGGCGGATTTGTATGATCCGCTGCACCCCGCCGTGCTGCGCTTGGTGCAATTTGCCACCGAGGCAGCGTTGCGGGTGCGCATGCCGGTGTCGGTGTGCGGTGAGATGGCGGCAAATCCGAAATTCGTCCCATTGCTGATCGGCATGGGCATTCGCAGCTTCAGCATGAACGCCGCCGCCGTGCCACGGGTGAAACAGGCGGTGCGCGGCACCACGCTGGAAGAATGCCGCAACCTCGCGCGTCTGGTGATGGAGCAGACCGACCCTGAGCGGATCAGGGAATTGGTGATGGGCGCGGGGTAGGTTGGCTATCCCTCGCCAGGCAGCACTTCGATCGAACTGGATTTGATCAGCGCAATCACCGCCGCCCCCGTCTCCAGCCCCAGCCGCCCGATGGCGTTGCGCGTGACCCGCGCGAGCAGCACGTTGTCTCCCACTGCCACCTGAACCAGCGCGATGTTGCTGTCCAACTCCTCGTGCATCGCACGAACCCGGCCAGAAATGCCGTTGTTGATGCTGATCGCGGAGGGCTGGGAGCGCGCAAGGATGATTTCGCGTGCGGGTATTTTCACCCGCACCATGCCGTTTCGGCCAGCCTGAAGCGGCACATCAAGCGACAGCGGCCCGGCCTGCACCCGCGTGAGGCGGCGGAAGCTGTCATGGTCGATGATGCGCATGCGCAACACCACCCCGGCCTCGTCACGCAGCGCAATCGCCAGCCTCGGGTTGGCGCTGACCTCGGAGAGCGAGCCAGACGCTTCGACAAAGCCATTGCCGATCATCACCACATGGTCGGCCAGAACCGACACTTCGCGCATCGAATGCGTCACATACACCATCGGCAAGGCGTGGTTGCGGCGCAGATTCAGCAAATAGGGGATGATCTCTGCCCGCCGTGCCTCATCTATATTCGTCAGTGGCTCATCCAGCAGCAGCAATCGCGGCTGGCTCAGCAAAGCGCGGCCCAGCGCCACGCGTTGCTTTTCGCCGCCGGAGAGCGTGTGGGGCCGGTGGGCGAGATAGGGCTCCAGGCCGAGCATCTGCACAACATCTGGCAGGGTGATATGAGCCGTGCCGCCGGCTTGTGCCCGCTTGGCGCCATATTTGAGATTGCCCAGCACATCCAGATGCGGGAACAGCCGCCCGTCTTGGAAAACGGTGCCAATCCGGCGCTGCTCTGGCGGCATGAACACACCGTGGCCCGTGTCTGCTAGAACTTCTTCATTGAGCGAGACATGGACGCGATCGGTGCGAAACAGCCCCGCAATTGCCGCCAACGCTGTTGATTTGCCGCTGCCCGACGCGCCGAACAGCACGGTGGTGCCGGGGGTGGGTGCAGAAAACGCAATATCCAACTCGATGGTTGGAAATTTGTGGCTGAGTGCAACAGTGATCATCGGCCGATATGCTCGCGAAACCGGCGCGCAACGAGCTCGGCGCCGATCAAGCCGGTGCCCGCCAATACCAACGAGATCACCGAAAGCCGCGCTGCCGCCACTTCGCCATCAGGTGATTGCAGGGCGGAATAGACGGCGAGCGGCAGGGTTTGGGTTTCACCAGGAATGTTGGCAGCAAAGGTGATCACCGCGCCAAACTCACCCAGGCAGGCGGCAAAACCGACAATGGCTGCCACCAAAACGCCGGGCAGCGCCATCGGTAACACGATGGAGAACAGGCGATCCATCCGCCCGGCACCGAGACTTTGCGCCGCCTGGATCAAGCCCGGATCAATCGCCTCCAAGGTCACGCGCAGGGTGCGCACCATCAAAGGAAAGCTCATCGTGGCGCAGGCCAGCGAGGCACCGGTGCTGGTGAACACCAGCCTGATGCCGAAATTTTCATACAGAAACGCACCGGCCGGCCCGCGCAAACCGAACACCAGCAACAACAGCCATCCCACCACCACTGAAGGCAATGCCAATGGCAGTTGGACCAAGGTGTTGAGCACGAACCTTCCTGGAAAATCACCACGTGCCAACACCATCGCAGCGCAAATTGCCAGCGGCAGGCCAAAGCCCACCGCACGCGCCGCCACCTCAAGCGTCAGCACCAAGGCTTGCCACTCATCAGGGGACAGCAATTCCGTCACGTGGTTATTCTCTCGATCACGTATGTCCGCTCATCTCTTCGGCTGCATTTCTTGGCATTAACAATGTTACGGGGGCGGACGCAATCGACACGACGCCGACCACGATAAAAGCTACAGTAAATTCATTAACGCCAACTTGCGCGTGCCCCATCGAAACCATCGACGCCTCCAGCACGGCAGCGCCAATGGTGACGCCCATAGTGAGCGATATCTGCTGAATGGTGGCGTAGAGGCTGGTGGCCGCACTCATACGTTCCCGCGGGATGTCGGCGTAAGCGACTGAATTATAAGCGGTGAACTGCAATGAACGGAAAAATCCGCCCACCAGAAGCACCGCATAAATCCACCACAGGCTCCAATCCGGCCGGAACGCCGCACAGGCCAGCAGCAACAGGCTTGAGACGATGGAATTGACCAGCAAGGTGTCACGAAAGCCGAAATGCCGCAGGGCGGACATTGTGGCGGGCTTCATCACGATGGCCCCCGCCGAACTGGCGAAGGTGATCATGCCACTTTGTGCCGCCGAGCGGCCAAAGCCGAGTTGAAACAGCAAGGGCAGCAGGAACGGCATTGCACCGACGCCAATCCGAAACAGCGTACCACCAAGCACAGAGACCAGGAATGTGGGAATTCGGAACAAAGTAAAATCGAGCAACGGTGCTGGGTGGTGCTTGGCATGCCACCAATACACCAGGCCGAACAGGACACCGCCCGCAAGCATGCCCTGTGTTGCGATCGGTGGCACCAAGCCGCGCCCGGACAGTTCGGTGGCCATCATCAGCATCGCCAGCGACAAACCGGACCAGAGCAGCCCCCAACCATCGAGCTTGCCGGGCTTCTCGTCGCGGATGTTGGGCGCGTAGCGGGTGACCAGCACCATGCCCAAAATCCCGATCGGCACATTGATGTCAAACACCCAACGCCACGACACATAGGTGACGATAAAGCCGCCCAGAGGCGGGCCGACAATCGGGCCGATTAGTGCCGGCACCGAGAGCCACGCCATCGCCGACAACACTTCGGATTTGTCGGCGGTGCGCAGCAGCAGCAATCGCCCAACCGGCACCATCATCGCCCCGCCCACACCTTGGACGATGCGGGCAGCAACCAGAAACGCCAGACTGTCCGCCCGCCCACAGAGAACGGAGCCGAGGGTGAACACGGCAATGGCGGCGCGGAACACCTCACGCGCACCATAACGATCCGCCATCCAGCCGCTAACTGGGATAAACACCGCGAGGCTGAGCAGATACGACGTGAGCGCGACGTTCATCCGCACCGGATCCGCCCCGAAATCAATCGCCATTGCGGGCAAGGCGGTGGCGATAACGGTGCCGTCCAGGTTTTGCATGAACAAGGCGCAGGCGACGATCAACGCCGTCAACCGGGTTTGGCGCTGTCGCTGGGCAGCGATCAGCGCCAATTCGGCGTCTTGCTTCGGCGTTTCCTGCTGCGGCATGACCCTTACGGGATCAGTACCGTGCTGCCCGTCGTCAGGCGACCCTCAAGTGCGACATGCGCCGCAACCGCCTCGCTAAGCGGAAAGGTTTGGTTGACACGGATTTTCACCGCACCTTTGATTACAACGTCGAACAACTCGTTGGCACCCGCCACCAAATCGGCGCGCTTGGCGGTGTAGGTGGCAAGCGTAGGCCGTGTGACAAACAAGCTGCCCTTCGCGGTTAGCACGCCCAGATCCACCGGCGGAACCGGGCCGGAGGCGTTGCCGAAGGTGACCATCATGCCGAGCGGTGCGAGACAATCAAGGCTCGCGTTGAACGTGTCTTTGCCGACGCTGTCATAGACCACCGGCACCATCGCACCGCCGGTGATGCGTTTGACCTCAGCAGGCAGATCCTGATTGCCGACAATGACATGATCCGCACCATGCGCACGGGCGAGATCGGCCTTGTCGGCGGTGGAGACGACGCCGATGACGTTGACGCCCAAATATTTCGCCCATTGGCACATGATCAGCCCCACGCCCCCGGCGGCGGCATGGACCAGAATGGTTTGGCCGGCCTGTACCTTATAAGTGCGGCGCAGGAGATACTGCGCGGTCAGACCCTGGAGCATCATCGCCGCACCAGTTTTGAAATCAATCTCATCCGGCAGCTTCACCAAGCGATCCGCCGGGATCACCCGCTGCGTGGCGTAAGCCCCGATTGGGCCGCCAGCATAGGCGACGCGGTCACCAACTGCGAGGTCGGTGACGTTGCTGCCCAGGGCAAGCACCACGCCGCTGCCTTCCATGCCGATGGTTGCGGGCAGGGGGGATTTGTAGAGGCCGGAGCGGAAATAGACGTCGATATAATTGAGGCCTACCGCTTCATGGCGGATCAGCGCCTCGTTGGGGCCAGCTTCAGGGGTCGGAACATCCTCCCACTTCATCACTTCGGGACCGCCATTGGCGTGGATGCGGATCGCTTTGGTCATGTCGGTTCCAGTGTTTGTTGAACAAGCAGCGGTGACCCCGCCATGCGCCGCTCCAATGCGAGCAGAAAGCGTTTGGTTGGAAGTCCCTCGCCGCCGGAATATCCCCCCGGGCCGTTTGATGCAACGACCCGATGGCAGGGAATTAGGATCGGCATCGGATTGCAAGCCATGGCACCGCCGATCGAGCGCGCGCCGCCGCCAGCTTGTGCTGCAAGTTCAGCGTATTGGCGGGTTTGTCCGGGTGGGATGGCACATAACGCGGACCAAACACGCTGGCGATAAGGCGTGCCAAAAGGTGCGAGTGGAAGGCTGAAGCTGTGCAATTCACCGTCGAAAAACGCGTGCAATTGTCGGCGCGCTTCGATCAGCAATGTGGTGGGTTCCTGGTCACGCCCCCAGCCCCAATCAAGCGCCACAATCCGCCCTTTATCCTCCGACAGCGTGAGGTCGCCAACCGGGCTGTGCAGCGAGAGTTGCGGCAAGTGTGTTTCCAGACCAGATAGAGGCAGCCGAGCCATGCCACAGCTATGCGTTGGTGATGTCAAGCCAGTTCGGGCCACGGAGAGACGAGATGACGACGCGGAACTTGGACTCTGACCCCAAGCCCTATTTCACAGCGCATGTGTTCGTCTGCTGCAACCGCAGACCGGATGGGCATGAACGCGGCAGTTGTGCGGCGAAAGGCTCAGAGAAGCTGCGCGACTATATGAAAGTGCGCGCGAAAGAATTGGGCATTGCGGGCATCCGAGTGAACAGCGCCGGGTGTTTGGATCGCTGCGAGTTGGGGCCGTGCGTGGTGATCTACCCTGAGGGAATTTGGTATAAATTCGAAACGACAGCAGATGTTGATCTGATTTTGCAGGCGCATCTTGTCGAAGGCGGTCGAGCGGACGCGCTCATGCTGAAATAACATATATAATTCAACGGGTTATTTGAATGGAGACGATTTTCGCGGCGGCAAGTGGCGTGGGCCGAGTGGCGCTGACGGTGCTGCGCCTGAGCGGCCCTGGAAGTGCAGCGATTGTGACCGCTATGGCGGGCGGGCTGCCACGGGCGCGCTGCGCATCATTGCGCCATTTGCGCCGGGCTGATGGCGCAGTCTTGGATCAAGCACTCGTGCTGTGGTTTCCAGCGCCGGCCAGTTACACCGGAGAGGACTGCGCCGAGCTGCATCTTCACGGCGGTCATGCCGTGTTGGCGGCAGTGTGTGATGCCCTGACCCAGTTGGGCGCCCGCCCGGCTGAGCCGGGGGAGTTTAGCAAGCGCGCCGTGATCAACGGCAAGATGGATTTGCTCGAAGCTGAGGCGGTGATCGATTTGATCGATGCCGAAACAGATTCTCAGCGCGTGCAGGCGCTTCGCCATTTATCAGGAGAGATGAGTTCGCTGACCGCGCAATGGCGGACGGATTTACTGCGCTTGCTGGCGTGGCAGGAGGCGTTGATTGACTTCCCGGATGAAGATCTGCCGGAAGAGACTGACCGGCAGGTTCGCCACGGCATCACGTCGCTGTGCACCGTGTTGCGCGATCAGGTTCGAGATGGCGCACGCGGCGAGCGCCTGCGCAGTGGACTGGTGTTTGCCATTGCGGGCCCACCCAACGCTGGAAAATCCACCTTGTTGAACGCGCTCTGCCAGCGTGATGTCGCCATCGTGTCTCCACTTGCAGGCACCACACGCGATGTGTTGGAGGCACGAATTATTCTCGGCGGTGTGCCGGTCACACTGCTCGACACTGCCGGGCTGCGTGAAACTGATGACCCAATCGAGGCGGAGGGCGTGCGCCGAGCGCGGGCGCGCTTGCGCGACGCCGACTTGGTGATGGCCTTGGGGGATATTGGGGCGGTGTGCGGCACGTCGCAATTTGCCCAGATCATGGAAATTGCCGCCAAGCGCGATCTGCATGGCACCCCGCTGGACGCGGTTGGTTTCGCCGTGAGTGCGCAGACCGGCGAGGGGATGGATGAACTGCTCGCAGAGCTCACCCGCCGGGCGCAGCATATGGCGGGTATCACAGTTGGCCCCACCATCACCCGCGCGCGTCATCGGGCGGCTCTGTTGGACGCGATCAGTCATTTGGAACAAGCCGCCACAGCGCCGTGGCCAGAACTGCGCGGTGAGAGCTTGCGATTGGCGATGCGCAGCATTGGCCATTTAACGGGCATGACCGATGTTGAAGAAGTACTTGACTCTATCTTCGGGCAGTTCTGTATCGGCAAATAGGCGCTGGAAATTTCTACTCCGCTGCAAGCGCCGTTTCACGACGAAAAGGGTGACGTAGGGATGCCGTATCATTACGATGTCGTGGTGGTTGGTGGTGGCCATGCCGGGTGCGAGGCCGCGGCCTGCGCAGGGCGGATTGGTGCCAAAACCCTGCTGCTCACCGATAGATTTGAGACAATCGGCGAAATGTCGTGCAACCCGGCTATCGGTGGCATCGGCAAGGGCCATTTGGTGCGCGAGGTAGATGCGCTGGATGGGCTGATCGGGCGGGTGGCCGACATGGCGGGCATTCACTTCAAGCTTCTCAACCGCAGCAAAGGCCCCGCTGTTCGTGGTCCACGCGCGCAGGCTGATCGCAAGCTTTATCGCCAAGCCATGCAATCCTTGCTCAAGGCGCAAGCCAATCTCGACATCAAGGCGGCGCATGCTGCCGATATCGAAATCGCCGACGACGGCTCGATTGCGGCGGTGATATGTGCCGACGGGACCAGAATCGCCTGCCGCGCCCTGGTGATCACCACTGGCACGTTCTTGCGCGGGCGCACTTTCATCGGCCACGAAACGGTCGATGCGGGGCGGGTTGGCGAAGCACCCTCAGTGGGGTTGGCACTGGCCCTCGCCCGGCTGCAGCTGCCACTTGGCCGATTGAAGACCGGAACGCCGCCCCGGCTAGACCGGAAGACCATCGATTGGGACGGGCTTGATGCCGACTGGGGTGATACGTCACCCGAGCTGTTCAGCACCATGTCCAGCACCGTGGTAAACCCACAAATCGCATGCCGGGTGACCGGCACAACGGCGGCCACCCATCAGGTGATCCGCGACAACCTGCATTTGTCTGCGGTCTATGGCGGCCTGATTTCAGGGCGCGGTCCGCGATATTGCCCTTCAATTGAGGACAAAGTCCATCGCTTTGCGGACCGATCCCGGCATCAGATATTCCTTGAGCCAGAGGGGCTGGATGACGACACGATCTATCCCAACGGCATTTCGACCAGCCTGCCACTGTCGGTTCAAGCCGCACTGCTTGCCACCATTCCGGGGCTAGAGCAGGCACGCATCATTCGGCCCGGATATGCAGTGGAGTATGATTATGTAGATCCGCGCGCGTTGCGGCCGTCTCTTGAAACCAAGTCCGTGGTTGGTTTGTTTTTGGCCGGCCAGATAAACGGCACGACCGGGTATGAGGAAGCTGCGGCGCAAGGGCTGGTTGCTGGGCTGAACGCGGCGCGCCTAGCGGCGGGGCAAGCCGCTGCAGTGTTTGATCGTGCGGAGGCCTATATTGGCGTGATGATCGATGATTTGGTGTCACATGGGGTGTCCGAGCCATACCGCATGTTCACATCGCGCGCAGAATACCGACTGACTTTGCGCGCCGACAATGCTGATCTGCGCCTCACTGCGAAGGGCATTGCGCTGAAATGTGTCGGCGCCGAGCGCACTGATGCGTTTTTGAGATTTGCAGCAACGCTTGATGCAGCAAGGGAGCGCGCAAAGGGCGAGGTCGCATCAGCGGAGCAACTCCAAGCCCTACAGGTGCAACCGCGGCCCGAAGGCGGCGGGCGGCGGGTTTACGAACTGCTTGGAAATGCCGCACTGACACCAGAGGCAATCTGCGCCACGCTGCCATGGCTCGCGGATCTGCCACCACGTGCGCTCGCCTGCTTGTCCAACGAAGCACTCTACGCTGGATATCTCACGCGCCAGGACTCCGAAATTCGGCACATGCGCAAGGAGGCTGAACACCCGATCGACGCCGATATGTCATACGATCAGATTGGTGGGCTTTCGAACGAGATGAAGGAAAAGCTGCGATTGGCCAATCCCCACTCTCTCGCAGCCGCCTCTCGTATTCAAGGCATAACGCCAGCGGCACTCGCCGCCATCGCAGCCCATGTGAAGCGCCTTCGGGCCGCATAGATGTTTCACGTGAAACACTCGCCCCCTAACACCACGGTTGTTTCACGTGAAACACAGGCCAAGCTACAGATATACGCTGACCTGGTAACGCGCTGGAACCCAGCGATCAATCTGTTCAGTCGCACAGACATACAAGCACTATGGTCGCGCCATATTGCAGACGCATTGCAGCTTTTGCCGCTGCTGCCGCCGCAGCCAAGCCATGCAATTGACCTTGGTTCAGGTGGCGGCATTCCTGGCATCGTCCTCGCCATCGCCACCGGCGCGCAGTTTCATCTCATCGAAGCCGACACCCGAAAATGCGCGTTCCTGCGCGAAGTTGCACGCGAGACCGGGGCTGCGGTGATCGTCCACAATATGCGCATAGAGGCCGCAACCCTCGCGTCGGCCCCGCTGATCACAGCGCGCGCACTGGCGCCGTTGCCCAAGTTGCTGGCCCTTGTGGAGCCGTTCTTGGCCAGCGACACCATCTTTATCGCGCCAAAGGGCGAAACGGCACTTACCGAATTGACGGCGGCACGGAAGGAATGGCACATGCGTGTGGAGTGCGTGCAGAGTGCGACGCATCCCGCCGCCCTTATCCTCAAAATGTCAGAGGTCCGTCGTGTCGGAAGCAAACCCCAGTTATTCTGACCGCCCGCAAGCCACCGCTCAGCATCCAGCGATCATTGCTGTCGCCAACCAAAAGGGCGGCGTCGGAAAGACCACGACAACAATCAATCTCGGCACCGCCTTGGCGCAGGCGGGTAATCACGTCTTGCTGGTGGACCTTGATCCACAGGGTAATGCCTCGACCGGGCTTGGGCTGACCCATTCCGACCGCGGTGCTGGCACCTATGCGCTGATCACCGAAGCCGTTTTGCGCGCAGATGTTACGCAACAGACATTCATCCCCAACCTCTGGATCGTTACAGCCGAGACCGATTTGGCGGGCGCTGAGATCGAGTTGGTCGGGCAAGACCGTCGAGAATTTCGCCTGCGCACCGCACTGCGTGCGGCGGACGACGCTGGACCAAAATTTGACTTCATCTTAATCGACTGCCCACCAAGCCTTGGCTTATTGACGGTGAATGGCTTGGTGGCTGCGGATGCTGTGTTGGTACCACTTCAATGCGAGTTTTTCGCGCTGGAAGGTTTGAGCCAATTGATGCGCACAGTTGAAGCGGTGCGATCCAATCTCAACCCCCAGCTCGAAATCGAAGGCATTGTGCTGACGATGTATGACCGCCGGAACAACCTGACCGATTTGGTGTCTGACGACGCCCGCAGTTTCTTTGGTGATAAGGTCTATGAGACAGTCATTCCGAGAAATATCCGAGTCTCGGAAGCGCCGAGCCACGGCAAGCCGGTTATTCTCTATGATTACCGCTCTCCCGCTGCACAGGCCTACATCAAGCTCGCAATGGAATTGCTCAGCCGGCAACGTCGTCAAAATGGAGGCCGACTGTGAGCGCGAAAGATGTGAGCCCCCGCCTGGGCAAAGGTTTGGCGGCACTGTTGGGTGACAGCCCGATGCAATCCCGCACGATGGCGGATGCCAATGGTGTCCGTACCGTCGCGGTGGACCTGCTGGAACCAAGCCCATTCCAACCGCGCGTTGATATGAATCAGGATGCGCTGGCGGATTTGGTGGAATCAATCAAGGCGCGCGGCATCCTGCAACCTTTGTTGGTCCGGCCGCATCCGGGACATCCGGGGCGTTATCAAATCATCGCTGGTGAACGCCGTTGGCGGGCCTCGCAGCAGGCCGGCTTGCATGAGGTGCCGGTGCTGGTTCGGGTTCTGAGCGATGCAGAAACGATGGCAGCTGCCCTGGTTGAGAACCTGCAACGCCAGGATCTGAACGCGATTGAAGAGGCAGACGGCTACAAGCGATCATTCTAAAGAGAGGGGATGTGTAAGTTGTGGTTAAACACTGGCGAGACGTCAAAAACGAAATCGAGGAGGAAATAGACCGAATATGGTGG
>CAIZGT010000696.1 GCA_903932545.1 uncultured Rhodospirillales bacterium | reverse complement strand
TCGACCAGCAAAAAATTCAGAATCAGGGCAACAAATATGTCCGCGACAACTTCCCCAAGATTGACTTTTTGGAGCAGTGTCGAGTCGTGGAAGAAAACGGGGTGGGGTTGTGCTTGGATTTGGGGTTCTGCGCGGTGAGATGGCGTTTGAGATTGCGATCCAGAATTGGGTCAACGGGATTTTTCGGGGGCTGGAAGCGCTGCTCGCGCAGTATCGGGCGGGGGAGTTGCCGCCGGTGGTGGTTCCACGCGTTGTGGCGGATGAAACGCCAGCGCCGCATTGCGTGCGCGCGCCTGACGCGGCGGCGTGGTTGGAGGCTTCTCCGCGCGCCAAGCGTCGCATCGTCGCGCAAATGGGGGATGGCACGGGAGGCTTTGCGATCCAGGCGGGGTACAAAATCCGTTTGGATCGCGAGGTCGCCAAGGGGCGCCTCGCACTGACGACATATGGGTCTGCCGATTTGATCGATGGGATCAATTTGCGCGCGTTTTATGGCCCTATTTTCATAAAAATCGGCGTGGTTCCGGCGTAAACTCACGCCGTTATTGTTACGATAAGTTAACGAATAGTTGATTGGGGGGGCGGTCCGTCTCGTGGTCACAAAGGTGGCGGGTTGCACCCGCCCTACGAGCCTTAATGCCCGCCCAGGGGCACCAGATGGGAGAGGAACGTCTCTGCACAAGCGCGCCAGCTGAAGCGTTCGGCGTGGAGGCGGCACAAGGCGCGGTCTGCATTCAGCGCGGCCAAGGCGGCCACCCGCAAATCCGCATCCAGAGCGCCGACTCCGGGCGCGATGCCATCGCCGGTGAGCGGATTGGCCAGCACGTCGATCGGCCCGGTGACCGGATAAGCAGCCACCGGCGTGCCGCTGGCGAGGGCTTCGAGGAGGACGAGGCCGAACGTGTCGGTGAGGCTGGGGAACATGAACACGTCGCCCTGCGCATAGGCCCGCGCCAGTGCTTCGCCGTGGCGTGCGCCGGTGAAGCGGACAGTTGGATAGTCGCGCTGCAATTCAGCCAGTTGCGGGCCGCCGCCAACCACGGCTTTGCTGCCGGGGAGGTCGAGATCAAGAAAGGCGCGGATGTTTTTCTCAACCGCGACGCGGCCGACATAGAGGAACAGCGGGCGTGGCAAATCGCTGAGTTCGGGATCGTGCTGGTTGCGCAATTCGGGGCGGAACAGGTTGAGATCCACGCCGCGCGACCAGGTGCGCAGGCGGCGAAATCCGCGTTCGGCGAGTTCGCGGCGCAGGCTGGGGGTGGCGACCATCATCCCCTGCCCGGCCCCATGAAACCAGCGCAGGCCATGATAGCCATAGCGGGTTGGCAGTTTGGTGCGGGCGTGCAGGTATTCGGCGAAACGGGTGTGAAATGCCGTGGTGAAGGCACAGCCGCGCTTCTTCGCCCAGGCCCGCGCGGACAGGCCGAGCGGACCTTCGGTGGCGATGTGCAGCGCATCGGGCATGAAGCTCTCGATGATGCGCGACAGCTTGCGGCGCGGAAACAACGACATACGAATGTCGGGATAGGTCGGCATTGGGAAGGTGATGAAACGGTCTGGCCCCAACACTTCAACAGTGTGGCCCAAGGCGCGCAGTTCATTGGCGGTGGTGGCAAGCGTGCGCACCACGCCGTTCACTTGCGGGTGCCAAGCGTCCGATACAATCAGGATGCGCGCGGGCCAGGGGCCAACAGCGAGGAGCCGCGCGCGGTCTTCGGAAATGTCTTCAGCCAACGAATCAGGCAGGTTGCACGTCCCCAACCAGTTTGCGAGGTGCGTAGAAGCTGAAGCGGTTCAACGCGGCCCAGTCAACCAATTCTAGGCGACCGTCAAAATGTTCCACCAATGCGGTGCAGCTTTCCACCCAATCGCCATCATTGAGGTACAGTACGCCGTTCACTTCGCGCATCTCGGCGTGATGGATGTGGCCACACACCACGCCATCAAGGCCGCGACGCTTGGCTTCACCGGCAAGGGCCACTTCAAAGCGATCAATCGCCTTCACTGCCTCCTTCACCTGACGCTTGAGCCATTGCGACAGCGACCAATATGGCAGGCCGAGATGGCGGCGCACGGCGTTGAAATAGCGATTTACGGTCAGCGAGGTGGTGTAGGCCCAGTCTCCGAGATAGGCGAGGAACTTGGCATAGCGCACCACGCTGTCGAACTGATCGCCATGGATCACCAGCAGGCGCTTGCCGTCAGCCGTGGTGTGGATCATCTCGTCGCGCAGCTTGATGCCGCCCATTTCCAGGCCCATCGGCAGCCAGTGGCGCAGCATCTCGTCGTGATTGCCGGGGATATAGGTGGTGGCGGTGCCGTTCTGCGCCTTTTTGAGGATCAGTCGCAGGATGTGATCATGCGTCTCGTCCCAGAACCAGGACTTGCGCAGGCGCCAGCCATCGATGATGTCACCGACCAGATACAGGTTTTCGCATTGGGTGCGCTGCAGGAAATCCAACAGGAAATCACTGCGGCACCCGCGCGTGCCGAGATGCAGATCGGAAATGAACACGCTGCGATAGCGGTGCTGCGTGGCTTGGACCAAAGCGTTCATGGGATGCGCCAGTCTTCGATAAGGGAAGGGCGGATTGCCTACCAGTCGAGTGTATTTCCGCGAGCAAATACGTCAGCCGTCGCGTCGTGCATGTGAACATTATGTGACGCCGCCTATTCTCCGAGCACACCGCAAAGATCATCGAACAGACGTCAAACCGTCATTCCGCTGCAATCGATCCCGGCCATACAGACCGCTTTACTTGACGCTGTTGCATCGATTCGCACCAGCCATGGATGCAGTCTGACCCATGCTGATCATCTTCAACCCCGCCGCTGGCCGCCGCCGCGCGCATCGGCTTTGGCGGGTGTTGGATATCATGGTCAACAGCGGCCTGAGGCTGGAATTGGCGGAAACCCGGCATTCCGGCCACGCCACCATCCTTGCCGCAGCGGCCGCGAAGGCCGGGCAGCGGCTGGTCGTGGCCGCCGGTGGGGATGGCACCATCGCAGAGGTTGCGGCGGGCTTGGCGGGGTCTGACACAAAGATGGGGATCATCCCGCTCGGCACCGCCAATGTGTTGGCGCATGAACTCGGCCTGCCATTTGCGCCCAACGCCGTGGCCGCCGCCCTGGCCTTTGGTCGCACCCGCCCGATCTGGCCGGGTCTGGCATGCGCTGGCGACGAACAGCGGTTGTTTGTGCAAATGGTGGGGGCAGGGTTTGACGCCGAGGTGGTGCACAACCTACCACTGCGGCTCAAGCGCATCTTTGGACGAACGGCTTATGTGATCCAGGGGCTGCGCGAGTCCGCGCGCTATGATTTCCCGATGATCCAGTTGACCATCGACGGCCAGTCCACCGAAGCGGCGAGCGTGATCGTGACCAAGGGGCGGTATTACGCGGGGCATTACACTATCGCTCCGAACGCCTCGCCGACGCGCCCGAATTTCACCGTGGCGATGTTTGATCGCAACGGACCGCTCTCGGCCTTGGCGTATGGCACGGCGTTGACGCTGGATCAGATCGGGCGGATGCCAGGGATACGCTTGGCTGCTGCCGAGACGGTTGATCTCGGCCCGTGCAATACACAAGCCGATGGTGATCCAGCTTTTGCCGAACCTATCAGCATCCGCAATGCGCAGACGCCGATCCATGTGGTGGTGAACTAGATCATCCCGTCATTGCGATCCTGGGGTCGCAATGACGGGATGATATCACTCCGCCGTTTCAGCCTCACGCTCGTGATCATCACCTTCGTCAGCGTCCTCGCTGACGGCCTTCGGAGGTGGCGCGCTGGCTTCCACCACGTCAAACTCCAGCGCGTTGTCCTTCAGCGTGACCTTTACCGAGCCACCCTTCACCAGTCGGCCAAAAAGCAATTCCTCGGCCAGCGGCTTTTTGATATATTCCTGGATCACGCGGCTCAACGGACGCGCGCCATACAAGCGATCATAACCGCGCTCAGCCAGCCACTCCTTGGCACCCGACGAGAGTTCAATCGTCACGTTGCGATCAGCCAGTTGGGCCTCAAGCTGCATGACGAATTTTTCGACCACATGGCCCACGACTTCCTGTGTGAGAGCCGCGAATGGGATCACCGCATCCAGGCGGTTACGGAATTCCGGCGTGAACAGGCGCTTGATAGCATCGCCGTCTTCACCCTCGCGGGCTTCACGCCCAAAGCCGATCGCCTCTTTGGCCATGTCAGACGCGCCGGCATTGGTGGTCATGATCAAAATCACGTTGCGGAAATCCACCGTCTTGCCGTTGTGATCTGTCAGTTTGCCGTGGTCCATAACCTGCAACAGGATGTTGTAGAGATCCTGATGTGCCTTCTCGATCTCATCGAGCAGCAGCACGCAATGCGGATGCTGGTCGATGCCATCGGTGAGCAGACCGCCCTGATCGAAGCCGACATAGCCCGGAGGTGCTCCGATCAAGCGGCTGATCGAGTGGCGCTCCATATATTCCGACATGTCGAACCGGATCAGTTCAATGCCCAAGGTGGACGCCAATTGGCGGGCCACTTCGGTTTTGCCCACGCCAGTTGGGCCGGAGAACAGATAATTGCCGATCGGCTTCTCCGGCTCGCGCAGACCCGCGCGGGACAGCTTGATCGCCGCAGCCAAGGCTTCCACCGCCTTGTCCTGGCCGAACACCATCGATTTGATGTCGCGTTCAAGATTGCGCAGTGTTTCTTTGTCGTCAGCCGACACCGACTTGGGTGGGATACGAGCGATCTTGGCGACGATCTCTTCCACATCGCGCAAGGTGACGGTTTTGCGGCGCTTGCCTTCCGGCTGGAGCATCCGCGAGGCACCCACTTCGTCGATAACGTCAATCGCCTTATCGGGCAGTTTGCGGTCGTGGATGTATTTCGCCGACAGCTCGAC
>CAIZGT010000695.1 GCA_903932545.1 uncultured Rhodospirillales bacterium | reverse complement strand
TCTTGCGCTCGCCGCCGATCTGCACCCGCAAACCCGCGCCGTGCTGGCCACCCGCGCGTGGCCACTGTCACACACGCTGGTTGATTTTGCGCCGGGTGATGTGGCCGCACTCAAAGTGGCAGCCCCGTTCGCGGTGGTGCTGCAATATCCGGGCAGTACCGGCGAAATTCGTGATCTGTCTGCCGAAATCGCAGCCGCCCATGCAGTGGGCGCGATTGCCATCGTTGCCGCAGATTTGCTCAGCCTCACACTGCTCACCCCGCCGGGCGAGATGGGGGCAGATGTGGTGGTGGGCTCAGCCCAGCGTTTTGGCGTGCCGATGGGCTTCGGCGGCCCGCATGCAGCGTTTTTCGCCACGCGCGATGCTTTCAAGCGCGCGATGCCGGGGCGGTTGGTGGGGGTGAGCCAGGACGCTTCCGGTGCCCCCGCGATGCGCCTCGCCTTGCAAACCCGCGAACAGCACATCCGCCGCGAGAAAGCGACGTCCAATATTTGCACCGCGCAAGTGCTGCTCGCCGTCATCGCGGGTTTCTATGCCGCGTGGCACGGGCCGGAAGGCCTCACGCGAATCGCCAAGCGGGTGAATCTGCAAGCCCGACTGCTGGCCGATGCCGCCACGCAGGGCGGTTATGGCGTGAAATTCAGCGCCTATTTCGACACGATCTGTCTTGAAGCGGGCGACAAGGCCGATGAGTTGATGGCGCGCGCGCTGCATGCCGGGTTCAACCTGCGCCGGGTTGATGCCACATGTGTGGCGATAGCACTCGACGAGACCGTGACCCGTGCCGAGTTGGAGACGCTGGCGACGATTCTTGGTGGCAGCCTTGGCAGTGCCGCGCACTCCATTCCCCCCCAGCGCCACTCCACTTTCCTGCAACAGAGCGTGTTCAGCGCCTATCACGCCGAGCATGAGATGCTGCGCTATCTCAAGCGGCTGGAGGACAAGGACATTGCCCTCAACCGCTCGATGATCCCGCTTGGCTCCTGCACGATGAAGCTCAATGCCACTGCCGAGATGGTGGCCATCACCCTGCCCGGCTTTGCCGATATCCATCCGTTTGCCCCCGCCGAGCAGACGCCGGGCTATAACGCACTGATCACAAACCTGGCGCAGTGGCTCGCCGAGGCCACTGGGTTTGCGGGCGTGTCGCTACAACCCAATGCCGGCAGCCAGGGCGAATTTGCGGGCTTACTCGCCATCCGCGCCTATCACGAAGCGCGCGGCGACCGGCATCGCGATATCTGCCTGATCCCATCTTCAGCCCACGGCACCAACCCGGCGTCAGCGACGATGGCGGGGTATCGCGTGGTCGTCACCGGCTGCGATCGTGACGGCAATATCGACATGGACGATTTGCGCGCCAAGGCCGCGCTCCACAGCGCCAATCTGGCGGCGCTGATGGTGACGTATCCCTCCACGCATGGCGTGTTTGAGGAGACGATCCGCGATATCTGCCAACTCATCCACGCACATGGCGGGCAGGTCTATATGGACGGCGCCAACATGAACGCGCAGGTGGGCCTGACCTCACCCGGCGCGATTGGGGCAGATGTGTGCCACCTCAATTTGCACAAGACGTTCTGCATTCCGCATGGCGGTGGTGGGCCGGGCGTGGGGCCGATTGGCGTGGCGGCGCATTTGCTGCCGCATTTGCCCAACCATCCAGCGCGCGCGGATGCGGGGCCTGGGAGCGGATACGGCCCGGTTTCGGCTGCACCGTTTGGCTCGGCGCTAATTTTGCCAATCTCCTACGCCTATATCCGGATGATGGGGTCTGTGGGTCTGACGCAGGCGACGCAGGTGGCGATTTTGAACGCCAACTACATCGCGATGCGTTTGGCTGCGCATTATCCGATCCTGTACACTGGCCCGTCGGGCATGGTGGCGCACGAGTGCATCATCGACTGTCGGGGCTTTCAGGTCGAGGCCGGGGTGATGGTTGAAGACATCGCCAAGCGGCTGCAGGATTTCGGCTATCACGCGCCCACACTGTCATGGCCGGTGGTGGGCGACATGCCCCACAACTGGGCCTCGGCCGAGTTCATAAGGCTCGTCCGCAATCTCCTCGTTCTGGAACGGGGAAACGAACTGCACCTGCTGGAAGGCCTGCCCCGGCCGTGGCTCGC
>CAIZGT010000694.1 GCA_903932545.1 uncultured Rhodospirillales bacterium | reverse complement strand
CGGAATTTTCAGCGCATTGGCGGCGAAGAACATCGTGTCCATCAGGGTGAAGACGCCGAACACGCTCAGCGCCAGCCAGCGGCTCCAATGATATTGGCGGCGGAAGACCACAATCGACAGGATGCAGGTGCAGATGAAGGTGGCGGTGACGGCGATGCCATAGGCTGAGGCCAGCGCGTCCGATGAGCGGAAGGCGAGAACCAGGACCAGCACGCCCACCAGCAGCGCGGAGTTGACCTGCGGCACGTAGATCTGCCCCTCCTCGGTGGCGGAGGTATGGTCCACCCGCATGCGCGGCAGGAAGCCGAGTTGCATGCACTGGCGGGTGACGGAGTAGGCGCCTGAGATCAACGCTTGGCTGGCGATGACGGTGGCCATGGTGGCGAGAATGACGAGCGGGATCAGCGCCCAATCCGGGGCCATGCGATAGAACGGGTTTTCTGCCGCCGCCGGGTTGGCGAGCAGCAATGCGCCTTGGCCAAAATAGTTGAGCACGAGGCAGGGCAGCACGAAAAAGTTCCAGGCCAGCCGGATCGATTTCGCGCCGAAATGGCCCATATCGGCATACAGCGCCTCAGCCCCGGTGACCGCCAGCACGACCGAGCCGAGGGCCACGAAGGCGAGCCAGCCGTGATTGAGGCAAAGTTCAAACCCATAAAACGGCGAAATTGCCCACAAAACGCGCGGGTTCTGCACCACCTGGATCAGCCCAAGCACACCGATTGAGACGAACCACAGCACCATCACCGGGCCAAACACCCGGCCCACGCTGTGCGTGCCGCGTGATTGGACGGCGAACAACGCCACGATCACCACCACCGAGATCGGCAGCACGAATTCTTGCAGATGCGGGGTGGCGACCCCCAGGCCCTCGACCGCGGAGAGCACCGAGATAGCGGGTGTGATGCAGCCATCACCGAAAAACAGGCACGCGCCAACAATGCCCACCAGCGCCAGCGCGCGGCGCATTTTCAGATTGGATGAACTGCGCTGAGCCAGCACCATCAGCGCCAAAATCCCACCCTCACCGCGATTGTCTGCGCGCATGACCAGGGTGACGTATTTGACCGTTACCACCAGGATCAGCGACCAGAAGATCAGCGAGAGAATGCCCATCAGATCGGCGAATGGGATATGCTCTGCGCCGAAATGGTCGATGCTGGCCTTGAAAGCGTAAAGCGGGCTGGTTCCGATGTCGCCATAGACCACACCCAGCACGCCCAGCAGCAAGCCGACCGAGACCGGGCGTGGTGCGTGTGGGGGATGATCGATTTCGGCGAAACTGTCAGAAGCAGCGTCACTCATAGGGGGAACTCGCAATGGCCTGCGCGCAGGGTTAAGCGGGCGGCGAGTTTGGCGCAAGCGTCTCGCCTGCCAAGGCTTGCACGGTCCTGCGGACCCGGCTGATTTTGCCGCAGTTGCGGATTGCTGCCAAGGCTAGTGTTGGTGCATCGCGCCGTGATCCATGCCCTCCATCCCGTCCATATGCATGTGATCCATCACCCGCTCGGCAGGCCCGGCGCTGCCAGCGGTGCCCACGGTCGCGGTGACTGTGATGGCACCGGCTTTGGCGAACACCAGGGTGACCGGAAATGTTTCGCCGGGTTTGAGTTGCTGCTTCAGCCCGATCGCCATCAGATGATAGGAGCCGGGTTTAAGGTCTAACACCGCACCCGCTGCGACCGGCAGCGCCGCCACGGGCAGCATTTTCATCACGCCGCTGGCATCCGCCACTGTTTGATGCAGTTCCAGGTTCGCGGCGATGGGCGATGAGGCGCTGATCAGCGTGTCGCCGGGGCCGTGGTCGTGGATCGACAAAAAGATGCCGCCCACGCTTTGGCTCGGCGAGGTGGCGCGGGCCCAGGCATCACCCACCATCACCATCTGTGCCATCGCGGCCGTGCTGAAAGCAAACACCAGCACGCTGGCCAGAAGAAGATTGCGCATCGAAAATCCTTTTAGTGATGGTGGTGCGGCGCGCCCAAAGTCAGATCATCGGGCTTGTTTGGGTTGTTGGCGTGAAGAAAATCGATCAATGCCCACACGGTGTCATCATCCAGAGTGGTGCCAAAACCTGCCATCGCCAGCTTCCCGTCGGGGCCGATGACGCCATGGGTGATCCACCAATAGAGTTCACCGTCCGGATGATTCCACAAATGCGGTGCCGTGAGGTCCGCAGGCGGGACGGGAAGACCCACGCCAAGCGCACCATCGCCTGCGCCGTTTGGACCGTGACAGGCCGCGCAGTGCTCGATGTAGGCGGCTTTGCCCGAGGCGATGGATTGTGGCGTGTAGCCGGTGGTGGATTGCCAGTAATAGGTGGGTTCCGTCGGGGCCAGCAGCAGATCAAAATGCGGGATTGCGAACCAAGTGATGGCCAGTGCCGTGGCCACGGCAAACCAGCGCACCCGGCGCGACAGCACCGCCAGCAGCAAGAGCAACGCTGCACCGCCCAGCGCCCGCAGCGCGTTGAGCATTTCGGCGCGGAGTTCGAGGTCATCGAGCAATTCAAAGCTGAGGCGATAGGCGAATGGCCACGTGGGCTGGTCATGCGCGCCCGGCGGCAGGGTTGAAAGCAAGCTGGCGGCAACCAACACAGCGAGGCCGATCACACTCTCCAGCAACACCGAGCGCCGCAATACCGGCAGGCTGCGCGGCAGGCGGGGGGCGAGGCTGAAGCGGTGCCGACATGCGAGGACCAAAAGGCAGGCGAGCAGCGCTATCTTGACCAGGATGACATGGCCATAGGCGGTGCCAACGAGGCCGACGATGCCGCCTGTTAGTTCAAGCGCCTGCGCAACTGCGGTTGCCACCACAACAATCACGCAGATCAGTCCGAACCAGGCGTAGCGCGCCACCAACAGGCTGGGGTTAGGCCCGTCTAGCGCCAGCCACAGCGCAGACAGTCCACCGATCCAGGAAGCGGCGGCGAGGACATGGGCGAGAACGGCCAGGAACAGGAGAGTGTCGCCGGTGGCCGCCGCATGGCCTGCGCCTGCGTGCAGTGCCAATGCCAAGCCCGCCGGTAGCATCGCCCAATGGCGTGACCAGCCACCACGGCCACCGACGCGCAGGATCAACCAGACCAGTGTCCACGCCGCGATGCGGACCAACGCCAGATGGCCAACCCAGCTTGCCTGCAACACCAGCATCACAGCGCTGGGCAGTGCTGCGAAGCTGTGGGTATCGGACATTTGAGCGGATTGCGCGGCGAGCCAGAGTGGGAAGAGGATAAGCAAACAAGCCAGCATCGTGCGCACCATCCGCCGACCAACGACGCGACCGGCCAAAGCGGAGAGCGCGAGTGTGCCAAAGATGCTGGATTCGAGGAAAAGGATCGCGGTGCGTGAGGCCAACAGCAAGAATTCTTGCAAGCTCATGCGTAGGTTCCGATCCCATGGATGCTACGGGATGATGGTGGAGCTGAGCGGGATCGAACCGCTGACCTCCTGAATGCCATTCAGGCGCTCTCCCAACTGAGCTACAGCCCCATCTCGCACGCGCCCTTTTGGGGAGGACGGGTTCCCATCACGCGGGAGGTCGGCGATATAGACTGCTCGCATGCAGGGATCAAGTGGCAGAATGTGGCATCCGGGTTCCGAAAGCGAAGCGAGCTGTGAACTGACCGCATTGCTGGAATTCCTGCGCGCCACCAAAGGGCTATGCGACCTGACCCCACAGGCGCTGTGGGAGTGGTATTTGCGGGATGCAACAGGGTTTGCCGAGGCGTTTGCGGAATATGATCCAACCGCAAACACCGCCGAAAGGATTTCGGCGGTGTTTGCGTCACACCAGTCCGTTATTGCAAGCGCAGCGCAGCAATGACGGGTTCGTGGTGAATTACGCCGCCATCTTCAAATTCGGCGACAGATGGACTTCTGCTTCGGTTTTTTCGCGGATTTCATCGATGGTGACGCCGGGTGCCACTTCCACCAGCACCACGCCCTGTGGGGTGATGGCGAACACGCCGAGTTCACTCACCACCATGTCCACCACGGCTTGCCCGGTGAGGGGCAGGGTGCAGGATTTGAGCAGCTTGGGTTTGCCGCCGGCGGTGTGCTCCATCAGCACAATCACCTTTTTGACGCCGGCCACGAGGTCCATCGCGCCGCCCATGCCTTTGACCATCTTGCCAGGGATCATCCAGTTCGCGAGGTCGCCGTTCTCGGCCACTTGGAGCGCGCCGAGGATGGAGAGGTTGATGTGGCCACCGCGCACCATCGCAAAGCTTGCAGCGCTGTCGAAGAAGCTGGTGGTGGGCAGTTCGCTGACGGTTTGCTTGCCAGCATTGATCAGATCGGCGTCTTCCTCGCCCTCGAACGGGAACGGGCCGATGCCGAGCATGCCGTTTTCGCTCTGGAGTTGGACCTGCATCCCCTCAGGCACGTAGTTTGCGACAAGCGTTGGGATGCCGATGCCGAGATTGACGTAGAAGCCGTCTTCAAGTTCCTGGGCGGCGCGGGCCGCCATCTCATTGCGAGACCAAGGCATGTGCTGTCTCCTCCTCAGGCCGCGACGCGCGGGGTTGTGGTGCGTTGTTCGATGCGCTTGGCCACGTTGGGCACATGCACGATGCGATTGACGAAGATGCCCGGCGTTATGATGTGATCCGGATCAATCTCACCGGGTTGGACGAGGTGTTCAACCTGCGCCACCACCATTTTCGCGGCGGTTGCCATCATTGGGTTAAAATTGCGGGCGGTTTTGCGATAGACCAGATTGCCTTCGGTGTCGGCTTTCCAGGCGTGGATGATCGCCAGATCGCCGAAAATGCCGCGCTCCATCACGTATTTTGCGCCGTCGAACTCGCGCACTTCCTTGCCTTCAGCAATCTGAGTGCCGACGCCGGTTTTGGTGAAAAACGCCGGGATGCCAGCGCCACCAGCGCGGATGCGCTCGGCGAGCGTGCCTTGTGGGTTGAATTCGATTTCAAGCTCACCGGCCAGGAACTGTTTTGCGAACGTGGCGTTCTCGCCAACATAGGAGCTGATCATTTTCTTGATCTGGCGGGTTTGCAGCAGCAAGCCGAGGCCAGCATCGTCAATGCCCGCGTTGTTGGACACCACCGTGAGGTCTTTCACCCCGGTTTCGCGGATGGCTTCGATCAGCACTTGCGGAATACCGCAGAGCCCGAACCCGCCGGACAGCATCAGCATGCCGTCAGTTACAACATCAGCCAGCGCTGATTTGGCGTCGGGATATACTTTGTTGATAGCCATCTTGTGTCCCCTCGTGTCTTGGCCGCAGGCTGCCAGAGAGGGGCGCGCGGGGCAAGGAACTGCCCCTTAGAAAATGCAACGCGAAAATGCAACCAATCTTGCGTCAGGACCGCAGTTGCGAGACTTCATGGCGCACTTTGGCCGCCAGATCAGGATTGGCGCGACGGATCTGTGCGGCGCGCAGCACGCTGCCCATGCCGGGCGTTGGCATTGCTTCCCAGCGTTCGAGGAACAAAAGATCGGCCAACATCGCGGGATTGTTGGCGCTCCGCATAACATCGCGTACAGCCACAGTCATTGGCTGGTCTGGGCGAAATTGCGGAAGCTCTGGGCCGGTGGCCATTGTGATAGTCCCTGGACTTGATGCCGCGGGTTCTAGCCCGCTTTTGCTATCGTATCCTCTACGCTTAGATGACAATCAGCCCACACACAAACACGTGACCAGCGCCTAGCCCAACAGCGCACCGTGTTGGCGCAGAAATCCGAGCAAAGGGAGCAGCGGCAAGCCGAGAATGGCCGATTGTTCACCTTCAATTCGCTCAAACAGTTGAATTCCCAGAGCTTCCAGGCGATAGGCACCCACGCTTGCTGTGAGTGTGTCAGCCTCAGCGGCGAGATATCCAGCCAAAAATGCGTCTGAAAACGGTCGCATTGACAGGCGCGGGCGGGCGATGTGATGCCAGATCACCGCGCCATCAAGATGGCATACCACGGCCGTTTCCAACACATGGGTGTGGCCTCGTAACGCGCGGAGATGGTTGGCGGCTTCAGCTGGATCGGATGGTTTGTCGAACCATGTGCCGTTGCAAACCAGCAATTGGTCACAGCCGATCACCAATTGGCCGGGCCGGGTGCGGGCGATGCGGGCGGCTTTGAGTTCGGCCAGGATGAGGGCGGTTTCAGAGGCTGGGAGCCCTTCCGCCTGAGCACCACGCTTGATTTCGCCTTCATCGATATGCGCGGCCACGGCCTCAAAGCACAGACCAGCACTGGCCAGCACAGCTTTGCGGGCCGATGAGGCGCTCGCCAGCACAAGCAAGGGAGACGCCGCCTGTAGGCTCATCAGACAGGCTTGCCTGCGTTCTGCGCCGCCAGATCCGCCGCTTTTCTGCGACGGTCGTGCCATGCCTGCATATGGGTGATAACGGCTGCGGCGGTTTCTTCAATTGAGCGGCGGGTGACATCAATCACCGGCCAGCCGCGCTGTGCGCATAACCGGCGCGCCCAGAGCAATTCGGCTTGCACCGCCTCAGCGTCGATATAATCGCCTTGATCGCGCCGCCCGGCACCAGGAGCAGCACCGATGAGCTTGAGGCGATGACGGCGGATTTCGATGAGGGCTTCTGGGTCAAGCGTGAGGCCAACCACCGGACAGACCGGATTTTCGAGCCCGGGTGGGTCAATCGTGCCGGGCACCAGCGGGATATTCGCCGCCTTGATGCCGCGATTGGCGAGGTAGAACGAGGTGGGGGTTTTGGAGGAGCGCGAGACGCCGATCAGACACACATCCGCCTCAGCGATGCCTGCCTGGGATTGGCCATCATCATGCGCGAGCACGTAATGCATGGCGTCAATCCGGCGGAAATAATCGGCATCCAGGACATATTGTCGGCCCGGGCGGGCGGCGGCTTTCTCGCCGAGATGCTCTTGGAACATCGCAATCACCGGATCGAGCACGTTCACCACCGCCACGCCGAAGCGTTCGCAGGCATGTTCGAGATCGGCGCGCAATGCCTTGTCCACCAAAGTGGAGAGCACTGGCCCCGGCTCCGCCTCAATGCCTTCGATCACCCGGTGCAGTTGGAACCGCGTTCGGATCAGACTCCAGCGATGGTAGAGGACGGAGGCGTGCTCAAACTGCGACACCGTGGCGCGGGTGATCGAGTTGAGGGTCTCGCCAGTGGCATCGGAGACCAGATGCAGGTTTATGCGGTTTGCCATGTTTGCGAGGATAGCGGGGATAAGTGACCAAAACATCCCCCTTCGCGCAGTCATCTTCGGATGATGGGGATAACCCGATACATCCATGTGTCATCTGGATGAAACATCGGCCAGATGTTGGCTCTTCCGGATGAATTGGAAAAATGCTTTAGAGTCAGAGGGCTGAAATTTGACGCGCATGTGGACAAAGGCGGGACGAGATTGGGGTGACCTGTGTACCCCGTCATCCACAGGGTTCCACTAAGACTCCCTCAAGACTCTTTTCTCTTATTCATTGATAATAGGTGAACCAAAAGGAACGCAGCGGACGATGACCAAGAAGATTTTGCGGGTGCTCAACGGTGAAGCAGTGTGGCCGCCGCCGGTGTGGTTGATGCGCCAGGCTGGGCGTTTCCTGCCGGAATACCGCGCCGTGCGTGCCACCACCTCGGGGTTTATGGACCTTTGCACCACGCCCGAAAAAGCGGCTGAGGTGACGCTTCAGCCGGTGCGCCGGTTTGGGATGGATGCAGCGATTTTGTTCAGCGACATTCTGGTGCTGCCTTGGGCGCTTGGCCAGGATTTGGCGTTTGAAGAGGGTGAAGGCCCGGTTTTGCCGCCGATCCGCACCGCCGAGCAGATCGCGGCGCTGGATGTGGCGCGGGTGCGTGGGGCGATTGCGCCGATTTTGGAAACCGTGCGCTTGGTTCGCGCTGCATTGGATGAGCGCGAGCGTGAGGGTGAAGGGCAAGCAACGCTGATCGGGTTTGCCGGGTCACCGTTCACTGTGGCGTGCTATATGGTCGAAGGCGGCGGTTCGAAAGAGTTCGCGCATGTTCGGGCGATGGCGCACGGACAGCCGGAGTTGTTTGAGGCGTTGATGGAGAAGATCATCACCGCCACCATCACCTATCTCTCGGCGCAGGTGCTTTCGGGTGCTGAGGCGATCATGTTGTTTGACAGCTGGTCGGGCGTGCTCTCGCCGGTGCTGTTCCGCAAACATGTGATTGAGGCAACCGCGCGGATTGTGTCCAAGCTGCGGGAACGCTTTCCGCGCACGCCGATTATCGGGTTTCCGCGTCTGGCGGGCTTGATGCTGGGTGAATATGCCGCTGGCACTGGCGTGCAGGGTGTGGCGATTGATACCTCGGCGGAGCCTGGGATTGCGGCATCGATGATCCCGGCGGATATGGCGTTGCAGGGCAATCTTGATCCGCTGGCGTTGGTGGCGGGTGGAGCGAGCTTGACGGCGGAGACAGCGGCGATTTTGGAGGCGCTGAAGGGTCGGCCACATATCTTCAACCTCGGCCATGGCATTTTGCCGCAGACCAATCCGGATCACGTTGCCGCCCTCGTTGCGCAAATCCGGGCTGCATGAGCCATTCCGTGCTTGACGAGCGCGCCGCTGTCGCCATTTCTGGCGTTATGAACGCTCCGTCTCCCAAAGTGGCTATTGTGCTGATGAATCTCGGTGGGCCGGATAAGCCGGAATCGGTTTATCCGTTCTTGCTGAATTTGTTCATGGATCCCGCAATTCTGCGCGTGCCGTTCTTCATCCGGCCATTGTTGGCGCGGATTATCGCAGGTGCACGGAAGAAGCCCGCGAGTGAGAATTATCGCCTGCTTGGTGGTAAGTCTCCGTTGTTGGAGCTTACCGTCGAACAAGCCGAGGCGCTGGAAGCGGCGTTGCCGGATTTGGATGCGAAATGCTTCATCGCAATGCGGTATTGGCATCCGTTCAGTGATGAGGCTGCGCGTGCGGTGAAGGCATGGAACCCGGATGAGGTGATTTTGCTGCCGTTGTATCCGCAGCATTCCACCACCACCACCGGCAGTTCATTCACGGCTTGGCGTGAGGCGGCGGCGGCGGTTGGGCTGGTGAAGCCCACGCGCTCGATTTGCTGTTATCATTCTGACCGCGGCTTTGTGACGTCTGAGGCGGGTATTGTGCGCAAGGCGTATCAGGATGCGCGGGCGCAGCTTGATCCCGCCATTCCGCTGCGGGTGCTGTTCTCGGCGCACGGGCTGCCGGAGAGCATTATCAAGGCGGGTGATCCGTATCAGCAGCAGGTGGAGCGCACGGTTGCTGCGGTGACGCGGTCTATGGCGATGCCGGATTTGGATGCGGTGGTTTGCTACCAGTCACGCGCCACGCCGCAGAAATGGATCGGGCCTTCCACCGAGGACGAGATTGAGCGTGCCGCGCATGATAAGGTGGCGCTGCTGGTGGTGCCGATTGCGTTTGTTTCTGAGCATTCCGAAACGCTGGTAGAACTTGATGTGGAATATCGCGAGTTTGCCGAAGAGGCCGGTGTTCCGGGTTATTTCCGCGCGCCGGCGCAGAATTCGGAGCCTGGCTTTATTCACGCGCTTGCCGATCTGATCCGCCGCACCCGCACGCGCGACACCGGGCTGTGCAGTTTTGCGGGCAGCCGGACCTGCTACAAGGCTTTCACCGATTGCCCACATGCCCGCGCCGGGGCTGCGGCACCAACCTCCCCCACGCCGGACGAGATGGCCGAGATCGAACTCGAACACGCCGCATGACTGCGGCTGAATTCCTCGCCCGCCGCAAGACAAAGCTGCGGCTGGTGATTTTCGATTGCGATGGGGTGTTGGTGGACAGCGAGGGCATCGCCAATCGCATCTTGTCTCGCGAGTTAACCGCAGTTGGTTGGCCGATTGGCCCCAACGAGGTGGAGCAGCGGTTTCTGGGGATGAATCTGGCCGATATGCGGCCGGTGATTGAAGCACAGCTTGGGCACAAGCTGCCTGCGAGTTTCAGCTATCATTTGCAGTCTGCCTTCGAGACTTCGCTTGTGGCCGAGGTTGAGGCGGTTGATGGGGCGATTGCAGCGCTGGACGGCGTGACGGCGCTGGGTTTGCCGTGGCGCGTGGCGTCTAACTCCTCACATGAGGAGATGGTGGTGAAATTCGCGCGGATTGGCATCACCGAGCGAGTGCATGGGCGGGCGCATTCTTATCAGGACGTGCCACGCGGCAAACCTGCGCCAGATGTTTATCTCGCTGCTGCTGCTGCTGAGGGCGTGTCAGCGGCGCAATGCTTGGTGATTGAAGACAGTACTACCGGCATTCGGGCCGGGATTGCGGCGGGGATGGATGTGCTGGCTTATGTGCCGCACGCCGACCCCGCGCCGTTCCGCGCGTTGGGTGCGATGCCGTTCACGTCGATGTTTGATCTGCCGGGGCTGATCGCCCATGCACAAAGAGAGGCTGTATGACTTACGCCGGATTGGTGCCGTTCCTGCCTTATGTGAAATCACTGCATGTGATTTCCGTCATCGCTTGGATGGCGGGGCTGTTCTATCTGCCACGGTTGTTTATCTACCATTGCGACGTTGCGCGCGGCTCGCTGGAGAGCGAACGCTTCAAGGTGATGGAACGTCGCCTGTATAAGCAGATTATGATGCCAGCGATGATTTCCTCGTGGCTTTGGGGCATCATTATGGTGCTGACACCGGGTGCGGTGGATTGGACGGCGCCGTGGTGGCACACCAAGTTGCTGGCGGTGATTTTGATGAGCGGTTTCCAAGGTGCGTGCTCAAAATGGCGCAAGCTGTTTTTGGAAGATCGAAACACCAAGTCGCACAAGTTTTATCGTTGGGCGAATGAAGTCCCGACGGTGTTGATGATTATTATTGTGTTTATGGTGATTGTGCAGCCGGGCTGAAGTATCAGCCCGTTGTTGCGGGTGGCGTCAGGCAGAAATTGCTGGCGATCTGACCGATGCGAGCGGTGAAGCGCTTGATCTTGACGGGCCACAGCATCTCATCTCCACTGTATTTTTTTATTGCAGAATAGAAATAGGAATAATATTGTCAAAAATTAGGAGCATGCTCTAAACTGCAGAGAGGACAATGTTTTGATATCCAAATCATACATCGCAATCCGCGCGGGTTTGCTTGCCTCTGGTGCCATAATGGCTATGTGCGGGCCCGCGATGGCAGATTCCAACGCGTCGATCCCAATCATCAACAACGGCACAACGATAACCCTGCCGGACCAGCATACCGGTGAGACAGCACAGACGCAGGCGTTGTCGATCACAAATATTGGTCAGCAGACCGACAGCTTAAACGCTTCGGTGGACAGCACGTCCGGCGGGGCTTTCGCAACCGGCTCCATCAGCAATCTGTTTGGTGGTTTAACCGACAACACCAGCCTGGGTGTCGGCGTGAGCACGAGCTCTGCCGGAGCGATCAGCGGGGGTGTGACGGTGGCCTTCACCGGGGGCCAAGTTCTTTCCAACTCGCTCGCCTATGGGACGCCGACGGGCGGATCGCTTGGTAGCCAAAATCTGACGGTGCAGGGTGGTGTGTATAATTATGCCGCGCTCGGGATCGCCAATATCGGCACGGTGGGGACACTCACGGGGTTATCGTTTGTGGTGAATGCCGTTGTTGGCACGGGGATCAGCACCGCCAATCTGGCGATCGAAAACGTTGCCCCAGCGAACGGGTTTTCAGAATCTTTGCTCGTTTCGCCCGCATACCCCTCCTCTCGACCGCGCAGCTGAGCTTCAGTGGGTTCGGGATCTCAGGTAACGCACTGAGCAGTGGCTTTCCCAGCATTTTGGCTGGGGCAGAAAGGGACGTTACCATCACCTTCGATCCCACTGCCGTTGGCGTTTATATCGACGATGTCACGCTTTCATTGGGGAGCGTCGGGTACGGTATCGACCAACTTGGCCTATCGCCCCTGACGAATGCAACGCTTTCCATCACGTTCAACGTCACCAGCGGTGTAAGCTCTGTTGAACTGCCGGAACCCACCAGCCTGCTTCTGCTGGGAGCTGGCATCTTAGGGCTGGCGACAGCACGACGCCGGCCATCCAACTTGGTTCGCAGGTAGGTTTCGCGGCTGAGTTAACAGATGAAGCCATAAAGAAGGCCCTACGATTTCCAGTGCTTCGACCAAACGCTGCTCGACCAGCAGAATGGTTGCCCCCAGCGCGCGGATGCGGGCGGCGCTGAGCTTTTCCGCCCTAAACGTGCGAAAAACGGTTTATTCACGTTCAATTACGTTGAGTTCAGCCACTTGCTATGCGCCATAATGGCAGATGGATTCAGCTCCCGCCCTTTCCCCATCTGAGGCCATCTCCGCCAGTTTGCGGATGATTTTGCGCGGGCTGCGGGCGGTGTTGGGGACATGGAATTTGGCGCCGGTGGTGGCCGTGGTGCTGTATGGGCGGCTGGGCCAAACCTTTGGGCGCATTGAGCGCATGCTGGTGCGGTTTCAGGCGGGCAAGCTGTGGCGTAGGCAGGATGTGGCGGTGGTGACACGTCAGCAGGGCGCGCGGGCTGTGGCGGTGCGAATGCCGCGTCGGTTTGGCTGGCTCGTGCTCGCGGGTAAGCATCAGGCGGCTGGGTATGGCTCGCAATTGCAGCATCTGTTGAGCACACCGGAGATGGCGCAGATGCTGGCGGCATCGGTCCAGGCGCGGCGGGTGTTGCGGCCATTGCTGCGGGCGTTGGCGGTGGAGTTACCGTGGACGGTGGATCAGCCGCGTGCAGCGCGGCCGCGCAAGCCTCGGCAGCGCAAGCCTGGGGCCAAGCCGGAGCCGTTTCGGATACAGCTGCCGCGCGGGGTGATTATCTGGGCGCGGAAAGAACGGGCGCTGGAGCGGGCGCGCGAAGCGCGGGCTGAGCTTGTGGTCAAAATGACGCAGATACGGATGCGTTGAGATGCGCTCTAAACGTTCCGGGTTGTCATTGAATTGGGCGAAATGCGCGCAAATTTCTGACGATTTGCAGCTTTGTGTGAAGATGGTGGGACCCCCGAGAAAGGGATCCCACACTCGTTTTATTTGCGGCGGGTGAGTTGGGCGACGTCGCGCACCGCACCCCGGGCGGCGCTTGTGGTGAGGGCGGCATAGGCTTGGAGCGCCATTGAGACTTTGCGGGTGCGGTTGGGCTTCCAGGCGTCGAGACCCTTGGCTTCCATGGCAGCGCGGCGTGCGGCGAGGATTTCGTCTGACACTGCGATGCGCAGGCCACGGTTGGGGATGTCGATCTCGATGACGTCGCCTTCTTCGACCAACCCGATGGCGCCGCCTTCGGCCGCTTCCGGCGAGATATGGCCGATGGAGAGGCCAGAGGAACCACCGGAGAAGCGGCCATCGGTGACGAGGGCGCAGACTGAGGCGAGGCCTTTGGATTTCAGGTAGCTGGTGGGATACAGCATCTCCTGCATGCCCGGCCCGCCTTTCGGACCTTCATAACGGACAAGGACGACGTCACCGGGGTTGATTTTGTCGCCCAGAATGCCGCTGACGGCGGCTTCCTGGCTTTCAAAGATGCGGGCGGGGCCGGAGAAGACGAGCAAAGACGGGTCCACGCCCGCGGTTTTCACGATGGCGCCATCTTCGGCGAGGTTGCCGAACAGAACGGCGAGGCCGCCATCTTTGCTGAAGGCGTGTGCGACGTCGCGGACCACGCCTGTGGCGCGGTCGAGATCGAGCGCCTCGTAACGGCGGTTCTGGCTGAAGGCCTCGGTGGTGCGCACGCCGCCGGGGGCTGCGTGGAACAGATCACTCGCGGCGTCGTCTGGATTGCGGTTGGGCGCGAGAACGTCCCAGCGTTCCAGAGCGGCGGCCAGGGTTGGGGCGTGCGTCATCGGGACGTCGCGGTGCAGGAGGCCCGCGCGGTCGAGTTCGCCGAGAATGGCCATGATGCCGCCAGCGCGGTGGATGTCTTCCATGTGCACGTCGGCCTTGGACGGCGAGACTTTGCACAGGTTCGGCACGCGGCGGGAAAGGCGGTCGATATCGGCCATGGTGAATGGAATCTCGCCTTCCTGAGCAGCGGCGAGGAGGTGGAGGACGGTGTTGGTGGAGCCGCCCATGGCGATATCAAGCGACATCGCGTTCTCGAACGCCTCAAAGCTGGCGATGTTGCGCGGCAGGACGGAGGCATCGTCTTGCTCATAGTAGCGTTTGGCGAGATCGACGATGAGGCGGCCGGCACCAAGGAAGAGTTCGCGGCGGTCGGCGTGGGTGGCGAGCAGGCTGCCGTTGCCGGGAAGGGCCAGGCCGAGCGCTTCGGTGAGGCAGTTCATCGAGTTGGCGGTGAACATACCCGAGCAGGAGCCGCAGGTGGGGCAGGCCGAGCGTTCGACGATGTTGGTTTCTTCTTCGCTGATGCGGGTGTCAGCGGCGACCACCATGGCGGTGATGAGATCAACGCGGCGGGTTTTGCCATCGACGGTGGCAACAATCTTGCCAGCTTCCATCGGGCCACCGGAGACGAAGATGGTGGGGATGTTAAGGCGCAGAGCGGCCATCAGCATTCCGGGCGTGATCTTGTCGCAATTGCTGATGCAGACGAGCGCATCGGCGCAATGGGCGTTGACCATGTATTCCACCGCATCGGCGATCAGTTCGCGTGATGGCAGCGAATACAGCATGCCATCATGGCCCATCGCGATGCCGTCATCGACGGCGATGGTGTTGAACTCTTTCGCGACACCGCCAAAGCTTTCGATCTCACGTGCCACGAGTTGCCGAGGTCTTTGAGATGGACGTGGCCGGGGACGAACTGGGTGAAGGAGTTGGCGATGGCGATAATGGGCTTGCCAAAATCACCATCCTGCATGCCGGTCGCGCGCCACAGGCTGCGAGCGCCCGCCATGTTGCGGCCGTGGGTGGTGGTGCGGGAGCGATATGCGGGCATGGGGTTGGGTCTCTTAACTTGTTGTGTTGGGTCGCCGATTTATCGCGTCATTGCGAGCAGAGCGAAGCAACCCATCGAAAAGCCGCCGCGTGTCTCGATGGATTGCTTCGCGCAGATCGCAATGACGGGGAAGACAATCAGAATGGCAGTTTCATGCCGGGTGGGAGATTGAGGCCGCCGGTGAGTTTGGCCATCTCTTCAGACGATACCGCCTCGATCTTGCGCTTAGCATCGGCGTGGGCGGCAACGATGAGGTCTTGCAGCATCTCGGTCTCGTCTGGATCGCAAAGCTTGGGGTCGATTTTGATGCCGCGCAGATCATTCTTGCCCGACAACGTGACGACCACCATGCCGGCCCCGGCGACGCCTTCAACGGACATGGCTTCGAGGGAGGCCTGCATGTCCTCCATTTTCTTCTGCATCTGGGACGCCTGTTTCATCAGGCCGGCAATGTTCTTCATGGCTTGGGTCTCCTAAAACTCGTCGTAGTCATCACTGCCGGGCAGCGGGATGTCAAAGTCTGCGGGCTCGTCTTCGGCGTTGTCGGATTTCAACGCGGGCAGGCCGTAGGCGTCGGTATCCGAATCGCGGACGGTTTCGACCTTGGCCCCGGGGAACGCGAGCAGGATGGCCTGGACCAGCGGGTGCGTCTCAGCCTGCGACCGGCGATCAACATCGGCGGCGTCGGATTGCTCAGCCAGCGTGGGTGCGCCGCGGTTGGAGACCATCACCACGGTCCAGCGGATGGCGGTGGCTTCGCTCAGTACGGCGGAGAGGCGCGCGGCGAGATCGCGCGGGGCGTCTGCGGTGGGGTTGAGTTCGATGATCGGTGGGGCGAAGCGGACGACATGGACGGAGTGGACGAGGTGGGCGTGCAATGTCGGCTCACGCTTCTCGGCCACCAGGGCGGCCACATCGCGGAAAGTCGCCAACATTGGGCCAGCTTGATGTGCTACGGCATCGACCATCATCGGCGCGCCATTGGCCACGGCTCTGGCACCGCCTCCGCCGCCTGATGGCATCGCCGGGGCTTGGCCATTCGCTGACTGCTCGGTGATGCGGCGCACGAGATCGCCCGGGGGCGGGAGTTCAGCGACGTGGCAGAGCCGGATCAGGATCATCTCGGCAGCGGCGCGGCGATCTGGTGCTTGCTCAACCTCGGTGATGCCCTTGAGCAGCATCTGCCAAGCGCGGCCGAGCGTGGCGACGGAGAGTTTTTCGGCCAAAGCGGTGCCGCGAATGCGTTCGAATTCCGGCAGTTCGGAACTGGTGCGCAAGGCGGGGATGGATTTGAGGCGGGAGATGGTGTGGATGAGTTCCAGCACATCGCCGAGCATCTCGCCGAGATCGGCCCCGCGCGCATGAGCGGTGTCGGTGATGGTGAGAGCGGCCTCAATGCGGCCCTGCATCACTGCCTCGAACAGATCAAACACCGCGCCGCGATCGGCGAGGCCGAGCATTTCGATCACGGCGGCTTCGGTGATGCTGTCGCCATCTGGGGTTTGGGCGATGGCCTGATCAAGAATGGACAACCCATCACGCGCCGAACCATCCGCCGCCCGGGCGATCAGCGCGAGGGCAGAGGAGTCAATCCGCTTGCCTTCTTTCTCGGTGATCCGGCCGTAATGCGCTGAGAGTTCGGCCACCGAGATGCGGCGCAGGTCGAAGCGTTGGCAGCGGCTCAGTACCGTCACCGGGACTTTGCGGATTTCGGTGGTGGCGAAGATGAATTTCACATGCGGCGGCGGCTCTTCCAGCGTTTTCAACAATGCGTTGAAGGCTTGCTTGGAGAGCATATGGACTTCGTCGAGGATGAACACTTTTGTCCGCGCCTGCATCGGGCGGAAGCGGACGGCTTCGATGATCTCGCGGATGGCTTCGATGCCGTTGTTCGAGGCGGCGTCCATCTCCGTCACATCCGGAT
>CAIZGT010000693.1 GCA_903932545.1 uncultured Rhodospirillales bacterium | reverse complement strand
TGGTTTATCCGCAACATGATGCCCCGCCTGAGCGTTTTGCCGGGTTTAAAGCCGCGCACCATTGGCTGTCGCCGATGGATGGGCCTGATCTGGCTGCCAACATTTCCCAGGCTGCGGCCTATTGTTTGGCCCATCCGCGATGGAGATTGAACATACAAGCGCATAAATCATGGGAAATGCGCTGACACGCATCTTTCATATCTGCGAGGAACTGGTCTAAAAGCATCGCGGCGCGAGTGTGGCGGAACGGTAGACGCAGTCGACTCAAAATCGACCGACTTTGTCATGTGGGTTCGAATCCCTCCACTCGCACCAATTATCGCCAGATGCGGCGCCCCGGTGGAAGCTGGGTGGGAAGGGCAGTCCGCTTGATATTTCGTGGCAATCTCCTTGCGCGTCTGATGATGATTGTGTTGGCCGCGATGGTGCCGGCATTGATCGTGCTGGTTTTTTTGCAGCTGGACATGGAAGCCACCGGGCTTGAACGCGCGGGCAAAGAGGCGCTGCGACAAGCAAACATCGCCCAACTCGATATGGCCGCAATCGGTGATGTGGGGCGCACCTTGGTGAGCAGCATTGTGCGCTCCCACCGCGTGCGAACTGCATCGCCCGCCTGTGAATCTCTGCTCACCGATCTCAATGCAACAATGCCACGCTACGGGCTGATGGCGGTGCTTGATGCGGACGGCAATCCGATCTGTTCCACATCAACCGACTTGCTCGCCAAAACCTTGCCGCAAATACGCAACCAAGTTGCCGAAGCTGGGCCTAATTCTGATTTTCAGTTGGGGGAATATCTGTTCGCTGGTTCGCCAGAGCAGGACATGGTGTTGTATTTTCAAAATTTTCCGCTGCAATCGGGCGTTGCCACGGTTGTGTTGGGATTGCGGCTGAGTTGGCTGGACGCGCATTTTCGCGAATGGGACCGTGTCCCCGGCAGCCGAATTCTGCTGGCTGACAGCAACGGCCGAATTCTGGTGCGGGTGCCAGACAATGCCGGGCGCACGGGTTTGATGTTGCTGGAAGAAAGCCGCGCACTGCTCAGCGCCCAAACCCCTGGCCTGGGCCGGGTGCATGATGAAATCAAGGCAGAACGCTTCGTAGGCTACGTGCCCGCATCCAAACCGCAGGCCACCAGTTTTGTGCTGGTGACGATTCCGCCTTCGGTCATCGCCGCCGATTTTTTTGAAAGCGAAAAGCGTGGCTTCCTGGTGCTCGGCCTGGGTGTATTGGTGGCGGTGGTCACCACGCTGATCGCGGGCCAACGGCTGATCCGCAGCCCCACCCGCGCTTTGATGGAAGCTGCTCGCAATTGGGCGCGCGGCAATCTGGCAACGCGTGTGGCGGTGGAAGACAGCGACACTTCTGAGTTCGGCCGAATTTCGCGCGCGCTCAACGATATGGCTTCCTCAATGCAACGCCAAGTTTCGGCGCGGCTTGAGTTGCAATCCAACCTCGAAGCCCGCGTCGCCGAGCGCACGCGAGACCTGCTGATCAGTCGTGATCAGTTGCAAGTGGCGCTGGGCGAGCAGGCCAAGAGTGAAGCCTCGCTGCGCCAAGCGCAAAAAATGCAGATGGTTGGCCAATTGGCGGGCGGCATCGCGCATGATTTCAACAATCTGCTCACGGCCTTGATCGGCGCACTTGATCTGCTGCGCCCGCGCCTGCCAGTCGAGGACAAGCGCAGCCTGCGACTGGTGGACAATGCAATGCAATCCGCTGAACGCGGTGCCCGGCTGACGTTCCAATTGCTCGCCTTTTCTCGCCGTCAGCGGCTGCTGCCAGTGCAGACCGATCTTAATCAGATTGTCGAAGGCATGATGGAACTGATCGGCACCACCATTGGCCGCGACATTCGGGTGAGCACGGAACTTCACCCCAATCTCAGCCGCGCCTTGGTGGATCCCAACCAGCTTGAGGCCGGCGTGCTCAACCTTGCCCTCAACGCACGCGATGCGATGCCGAAGGGCGGGGCGCTCATATTGCGTACCGCCAATCTGACCCTCAGTGAGCCGCAAGTGGCGCTGGATGGGGTTACGGAACTCGGCATCGGAGATTATGTCACCGTCTCGGTGCAAGATTCCGGAACCGGCATGTCCGGTGAGGTGCTGTCGCGGGTGTTTGAACCGTTCTTCACCACAAAACCACCAAGCCAGGGCTCCGGGCTTGGACTGTCGCAGGTGCATGGTCTGGCGGTGCAGTCTGGCGGCGCAGTGAAAATTCAAACCTATCCAGGCGTTGGCACCACCGTCACACTGATCCTGCCAGTGGCAATCGAATCTCTCCCCGCCATCCCGCGCGACCAGACCGACCACGGCCAACGCGCTATGGTGGTGGATGATGATGACGGCGTGCGCGCCTTGATCGGCGAAATGCTGTCCGAGATGGGGTATCGTCCGGTGTTGATGTCCGAACCAATGGCGGCGTTGGCGTGTTTGGAAGAGGCGGAAAAGATTGATCTGCTGGTGGCAGATTATGCGATGCCCGGCATGAACGGCGCGGAGTTGATCGACCGTGCGATGTCGATGCAGGCAGATCTTGCCTCCATCCTCGTCACCGGCCATGCGGATCTGCCGAGTCTGGCGCGCGGCGTGGCGGATGCGGATTTGCCCAAGCCGTTCACCATTGCCAGCATGGTGAAGGCGGTTCAGACCGCCCAGCGCCGCCGCGCGACGCGGGTGGCGGACGATAAATCGCTTGTGACATCAAGCATCACTTGAGCCGATCAGGCTGGCTCGCCTTGGATCACGCCAGCGCCTAGGCTCTCGAACAACACCGTAACTTCAGCAATCGCCGCCTCGGCTTTTGCGGCATCGGTTCCCTTGGCAACAATCGCCACGCCGTTGCCGGTGGAGCGATAGAACGGGTAGCTGCCGAGATCGAGATCGGGATAGCGCGCCTGGATATCAGACAGACCTTGCGCAATCTGTCCCTCCGCCGCGCCCACGCTGTAGCAGGCACGTGAGAGGATCGGATCGCCGCCTTTGAGTGTGGTGCGCAGGGTGGCGAACATCGCCTGCATGATGCGCGGCACCCCGGCCATCACATGCACGTTGCCGATGGTGAAGCCGGGTGCGATGGAGATCGCATTGTCGATCAAACTCGCCCCACGCGGCATCGTCGCCATCCGCTGACGGGCCGGGTTGAACGCGGCGGCACCTTCAGCCGTTTTGGCGTAATGCGCCGCCATCCGCGCCCAAGCTTCCGGCTGCGGTTCCCACGGCACCCCGAAGGCGGCCGCGATGCATTCGCTGGTGATGTCATCATGTGTCGGCCCAATGCCGCCGGTGGTGAACACATGATCATATTTCGCCCGCACCTCGTTGATGGTGGCGATGATGGTTTCCGGCACATCAGGGATAACCCGCACTTCCCGCAGCGGAATGCCAATCTCGCCCAAGCCTTTGGCAAGGAAATTGATATTGGCGTCCTGGGTGCGGCCAGATAGCACTTCGTTGCCGATCACAACAACGCAGGCGGTTGGATTGGTCATTGTCGTCCCCCTCAAGGAATGTTCACAGAAAATCGCGCAACAACGGCACCAACGGCAAGTCTGCTTCTGGCATTTTGTAGTCGCTGAGCTTGGCGGGTGGCACCCAGGCGAGGCGCTGGCCCTCTTTGCCCGTTGGCGTTCCTTTCCAGCGGCGGCAGAGGAACAGCGGCATCAGCAGATGGAATTTCTCATAAGCGTGGCTGGCGAAGGTGAAGGGGGCAAGGCAGGCGGCAGTCACGTCGATGCCGAGTTCCTCGTGCAACTCACGGATCAGCGCCTGTTCGGGCGTCTCGTTGGCCTCAACCTTGCCGCCCGGAAACTCCCATAGCCCGGCCATCGATTTGCCCTCAGGCCGCTGCGCCAGAAGAATGCGGGTGTCAGCATCGATCAATGCCACCGCCGCGACGAGGACAATCTTCTTCGGCCCGGCTTCGGCGGCTGGCACGGCAGCTTGGCCATGATCGCCAAACAAATCCGCCCGCCCGGCCTCGAACCGCAACACCCGACGTTCTTTGCCGTGGGCGACGGACATCTGCATGCCGTCACCCACATGGCGAAACCCGATCCGGCGCAGCACGGCAATCGAGGCGTAATTTTCGGTCGAGACATTCGCCTCAATCCGGTCCACCGGCAGATTGGCCAACGCCCACCGCGCCATCCGCCCCGCCGCTTCGGAGGCCACGCCATGCCCCCAATAGGCCCGTCCAATCCAGTAGCCGAGTTCGGCGCGGCGCTGATCGGCGAACACTTGCAGGCCGATGCCGCCGACGAGAAGTTCGGTGCCGTTATCCGTGCCGCTGATCGCAAGGTTATAGGCGGTCCCGTCCATCCTCTGGCTGCGCGATGTGCTGATCCAGTCTTGCGCGTTCTCCATTGCGTAAGGGAACGGCACGCGGGCGAGGGTGCGGATCACTTCCCAATCATTGAGCAGCCGATGCAGCGCCTTGACATCGCTCTCCGCCCAGGGGCGCAGAATGAGACGCTCGGTGGTGATGGGAGAGAAGTCCATTGGTAAGGTTTGCCTGATTCGCCGGTGAGGCGGAAGAGGCGAAGCCGATATCCGCCTGACAGGATCGAACTAGCTGCGATAAGACCCGTTGATATCAATATACCCATGCGTCAGATCGCACGTCCAAACCGTGGATTTCCCCGCACCTAGCCCGAGATCAACGTCAATCACGATCTCCTGGCCCTTCATATGCGCCACCACCGGCGCCTCATTATAGCCCGGCACCACGCCGCCCTCGCGCGCCATCCAGGTGCCGCCCACGCCGACGGATAGCCTGTCCCGATCCGCAGGCTCACCGGCTTTGCCCACCGCCATCACGATGCGGCCCCAATTGGCGTCCTCGCCGGCGATTGCGGTTTTCACCAGCGGCGAATTGGCAATCGACATCGCAATTCGTTTGGCCGATTTTGCGGACACAGCGCCAGCGACATTGATCTGCACCAATTTCTGCGCACCCTCGCCATCGCGGATCACTTGCAAGGCGAGATCGTGCAGCACTTCGCCCAGCT
>CAIZGT010000692.1 GCA_903932545.1 uncultured Rhodospirillales bacterium | reverse complement strand
GGGATTTTGGCGATAATCTTGGTCAACACGTCCGGCGGCACCGCACGCACCATGTCAGTATCAACATAGCCCGGCGCAATCGCGTTGACGGTGATACCAAATTTGGCACCTTCCTGGGCAAGTGCCTTGGTGAAGCCGTGAATGCCAGATTTGGCAGCCGCGTAGTTCACCTGACCATACTGACCAGCCTGACCGTTGATCGAACCGATATTCACCACGCGGCCAAACTTCGCCGTGCGCATGCCCTCAAACGTGAGCTTGCACAGGTTAAAGCAGGAGCCGAGATTGGTATCCATCACCGAATCCCACATATCCCGCGACATCCGGGCCAACGTGCCGTCACGGGTGATGCCCGCGTTGTTGACGAGGATCTCAATCGGCCCGATTTCGGCGGTAATTTCGGCCACAGCCTTTTCGCACGCAGCGAAATCGCCTGCGTCGAACTTCTTCACCACAATGCCGGTTTCCTCCGCAAACGCGGCGGCGGCAGCGTCATTGCCCGCATAGCTGGCGACAACCGTACGGCCTGCAGCCTTGAGATGACGGCTGATTTCTGCACCGATACCGCGGGTTCCGCCGGTGACAAGGGCGACTCTGCTCATTTTGTTTCTCTCCTTAGCTCCCGCGCGCAACATATCACCACATAACGGTTGCGCCAGGGGGGACGAGCGGACGTTTCGATTTTATTTCGGCTATTCGCATCAACCTCTTGCGGCAGGGAATGAAACGGGGGTGCCAATATCGAACCCGCGCGGTAACATCATGCGCGCGCCTGCCTCAAATTTGGAGCAGGAGACGGCAGACCGGGACCGCACATGGACGACGCCAAAGCTATCGCAACGCCACTGAGGTCAGTTGAGGACGCCGAGGCGGCAACCAAGATGGACGCCCCCTGCTTGTGGGACAGTTTCGATGCCGAATGGTATGCGGCAACCTATATGCACCGCCTGCTGCCCGGCGAGCCAAGCGATCCGCTGGCGCATTACACCCGCGTGGGTGTGAAGCGCGCCCATAGCCCCAATCCGTATTTCGACGAATCCTTCTATCGCGCGCGCTATCCAGCGGTGCTGCAGGGTGTCCAACTTGGGCAACTGACCTCTGGCTTCGCGCATTACTGCACCGCTGGGTTTCGCTCGCATGATCCGCATTGGTTGTTCACCGAGCAGCTTTACCGGCAGCGCCGCTCGGATATGGACGATGCAACCCTGGAAGCTGGCGGCTGGATCAACGGCTATCACCACTTCCTCACCACCGGTCAGAGCGAGCTGGTGAATGGGCAGAGCGTGATCTCGGGCAGTTATTTCTTCGACGCCTTGATGCTGATGGCAGGCGCCGGGCTGAAGGATTTTCCGTTCACCGCGCTGCTGACCTCGCCCTGGCTCGGCAATCTGCGGCTGTCTCTCTATTTCGACCCGGATTGGTATCTGGCGATGTATGACGAGGTGGAGGACCTGATTGCCGAGGGGCATTACAGCTCCGCGCTCCATCATTTCCTCACCAACCCAACGCCTGCGCGTTATCTCGGCAGTGCCGATTTCGATGAAGCCTTCTATGCCAGCCGCTATCCTGATATCGGCCACGCCATCGAGGCCGGGGCGTTGCGCAGCGGGTTTCAGCATTTCATCGATCATGGCCGGTTTGAGAACCGAGCGCCGAGCCCGTGGTTTGACCCGGCTGTCTATGCCGCCCATCTCGATGTGGCGCGGGTGCTGGCAGATGATGTCAATCTGACAGCGTTTGACCACTACCTCCGCCATGGCAAACGCAGCGGGCTGTCTGCGGTGGCGGCGGCGCACGCCAAGCCGCTGGCGCAGCGCGCCGGACAGGAGATTGCGGGGAAGGATATCTTCACCCGCTTCGCCCATCTGTGGGCCACCGCCAGCGCCAGTGCCACGATCGTTCTGCCCGCGCCAGAGCAGCCCGATATCAGCGTGGTGATCTGCGCCTACAACCAGTTCGACCTGACAGTGCAAACCCTGCTGTCGCTATCTGGCAGTGCGGAGGCGAGCTTTGAGACGATTTTGATCGACAACGGCTCGTCTGACACCGTGCGGCAGATTGAGACGCGGGTGCAGGGGCTGCGGCTGATCCGCAATGAGAGCAATCTCGGCTTCCTGCTCGCCTCCAACCAGGGCATCGCTGCCGCACGCGGGCGCTATGTGCTGCTGCTCAACAACGATGTGATGCTGCCGCCCAACGCGCTGGCGCAGGCGCTCAAGCGGATGGACGCCGAGCCGGATATCGGCGCGCTGGGCGGGCGGGTGGTGCGCACGCATGGGCAGTTGCAGGAGGCAGGCTGCATTTTGTTCAACGACGGCAGCGCCTGCGGCTATGGCCGTGACCGCGATCCGTTCGAGCCTGAATTTGAAATGCCGCGTGACGTGGATTTCGTCTCCGGCCTGTTCTTGCTGGTCCGGCGCGATCTGCTGCTGCAGTTGGGCGGCTTGGACACCGATTTCTCACCGGCATACTACGAAGACACCGATCTGTGCGTGCGGGTGTGGAAATCCGGCCATCGCGTGGTTTACGACCCGAGCGTGGTGATTGTGCATTTGGAATACGGCTCCAGCCGCAACCCAGACGCACCGCGCGCGCTGATGCGGCGCAACCGCGATATTTTCCTGTCCAAACATCGCAACTGGCTGCTCGGCAAAACGCCGCCCAATCCCGCCCGCGCGGTGTTCGGCCGCAGCACGACGCGGCGTGAGCGGGTGCTGGTGGTGGAGGATGTGATCCCGTATCGCCATCTCGGCTCCGGCTTTGTGCGCGCGGCCGATGTGGTGGCCGCCTTGGTTGAACTCGGCTGCGAAGTGACGGTGCTGCCGATAAACCCATCTGACGTGCCCGCCAATCCGCGCGCGGGGTTTGATGAGTCGGTTGAGTTGCTGCGCAATCACGACATCACTCACGCTGCGAGATTTTTCGCGGAGCGGGCGGAGTATTACGATCATATCTGGCTCTGTCGCGCCCATAACCTCCAGCGTCTGGTCGCAGCGTTGGACAACGACACGTGGAGCAAAATATCGCGCGCGCATCTCATTCTCGACACTGAGGCGCTGGCCTGCAATCGAGAGGCGGCACAGGCGCAATTGTCCAAGCGCAAATTCGACCTCGCCCGCGCGCTGAAGCGGGAGATGAAGCTGGCGCATCTGGTGCGCGATGTGGTGAGCGTCAGCGCGCCGGAGCAGGCGCAGCTGACGGAACTTGGCTTGCCGCGCCTGCATTTGCTCGGCCATGCCCAAATTGCGCGACCAACGCCGAATGGCTTCAAACCGCGGCGCGATATTCTGGCGTTGGGCGCTTTGTATGAGGCGGGCACGCCAAACGTGGATGGGCTGCGCTGGTTCATCGCCAAGGTTTGGCCCCTGGTGCAGCGCAAGCTGAAGGGTGTGCAGTTGCACATCGCAGGCTTCGTCAAGCCGGGCTTCGATGCGCCGGTGGTGTTGGCGGGGCCCGACGTGGTGGTGCATGGTTTCGTATCGGACCCGACAGCACTGTATGACAATTCCCGCCTGTTCCTTGCCCCCACGCGGTTTGCGGCGGGGATTCCGTTCAAGGTGCACGAGGCCGCAGCACATGGACTTCCGGTGATGGGGACTGACCTGATCGCAGCACAACTCGGCTGGACCGCTGGCAGCGATCTGATCGCTGCATCACCTGATGAACCGGCCGCGTTTGCGGCGGCGCTGGTGGCGGCTTATGGCGATCAAACTCTGTGGAATACGTTGCGCGAAAACGCGTTGGCGCGCGTCGAACAGGAATGCAGCCCCGCCCAGTTCACCCAAGCAGTGTCTCGTATATTGTCGATAAGCTGAGCGTATAAGGCGGCCCGACAGGGCTGTGCCGATTCGGGAGACAGGTGTGACGGCGTTAAAGATCACAAATGAAGCCAGCATCGCGCATATGCGCCCGGAATTTACCGTGTGGCACCGGCCTGCCCAACCCCGCGTGAAGCTGCCGCAAGCGGTATGGCCGGGCCAGGATTTCACGGCCTTGGCAAAAGGCTTTGATCGGTATTCCGCCACGCCCAGCGAGGATTTTACATGGCATTCCGACCTGCGCTTCGATCTTTACACCCTGTCAAACGCCGCCTTTGTGATTGGCAACGGGATGGACGGGCTGATCGTGGCAGCGGATGGCAGCAAGATTGCCGAACCCTCCTGCTTCACCGACCCAGCTGTCAGCCGGGTTGGGCTAGACCTGAGTGGTCTAGGACTGCCGATCCATCAACTTGACGATGTGTTCGTGGGCTTTGATGGCGCGTGGCACAATTACTTCCATTTCTTGTGCTACTCGCTGGCGCGCTGCCATGCGGCAGACCCGTATCTGCCCGCTTCCTGTCAAATCGCCATCCCGCGCTATGAAGCGCGGCCGGGTGGGTTTGAGATGGCGTATCAGGAACGAACCTACCAACAGGCGCTCGAACTCAGTGGCTTGGCGGATCGGCTGACGCAATTGCCGATGGGGGTTTATGTTTGCAAATCCCTGCGCTTCATGTGGTCGATCCCGCGCCAGCCGACCGATTTTCTCGACATGCCGCCATTTTACCATTTCTTCGCAAAGATGCGCGCCAATCTGCAGTATCGACCAGACGCGCCACGCCGTCTGCTGCTGTCACGCGCAAAAGCGCATGACCCGCGGATCGGGGCGCAGGCGGCGGCTTTGGTGCAGGGCATGTGCCTCGCGCGCGGCTTCACGGTGATGCATTTCGAAGATATGGATTTCCGCGCCCAAGCCGAAGCCCTCTACAACGCGGAATGCATCGTCGCCCCGCATGGGGCGGGGCTGGTGAACACGTTGTTTGGACATGATGAATTACGGGTGCTGGAACTGGCGACGGAGTTGGATGGCGACGGCTCGGTGCGCGCGTGTTTTTACCAGATCACGGTCAACCGCCATCAGCCTTACATGATCCTCAATGGCAGCCAGGGTGAAATCACTGAGGCGCGGCTTGCTCAGGCTCTTACCTTGTTGGTGGGCAGCTAAGAGTCACCATAACCCGTAATGGCGTTTTGCAGCCCGTGCTGTTGGACGCGTTCAATCATATCGAACAGCGAATATAGATCGTCTTCGCTGGTGGTGAAACGCTGAGGCTCGCCCGGCACTGGTTCGAGCATCTGCACGCGGTTGAGGTTGATCAAAGGCTGCTCAAAGGCAGCGTTGACGTGGCATTGCACCCAGTTGAACCCAACCGAGGCCACGATTGTGCCTGGATCGGCAAACACCGAGGCGTGCAACCCAGAACCGTTTTCCCCCAGGATACACGATGCTGAGCGGAAGAGTGCCGCCTGTTCGGTGAAGTTCAATTCTTCTGGGCAGACGATATCAAAGCCGCGTTCCGCCGCCATCCTCTCGAATGTCTCACGCGCGGCGAAGGCCCGGCCGAGGCTGAAAGAGCGGCGTGAGAGGCAAATTTTGCGCTTCGCTTCCGGCGCAACGCTCCCGCCCAACCTCGCATAGGTTTCGCGCACAAGCGGGTGCATCGCATATTGGCCGTTATGGCCGCAGGTTGGGATACACACCCGGTTGCAGATCACGAGATCATCGGTTTCGGAATAATACAGCAATTGCGCGGGCGCGATGTTGCAATATTCCTGCATCATCCCTGCCGCCCAGCTTGGCGTGCCGGAGGGCAACAGGATTGGGAACTGGTTCAAGACCAGGCCCAACATTTTCTGCGCGATGAATAGGCGCGGCAGAAAATCAAGCAGCCAATGGCCATAAGTGTTGTGGCCGGGCCCGGTGAACAGCAGCACCGGCTCATTGATCGTCACCCGGTTCTGACGCAGATTGACGAATGGGTTATCGCCGTAATTTTCGTCTTGCAAACGCGCAAGAGCGACATCGGAGCAATGATTATATTCGCGAATAAATCGGCCATTTGAGAACAAATAACCAGAACCACTCACCTCAACGTTGCGTAAAAAAGAGCAACCCATTGGGGGCAACTGCATCGCGGGTAGTCCACCGGCGCGAACCCAACCAACTCCCGGCGTCGGTGGCAATTCAACCCAAGGCGGCGCAGCACGCGAAGTGGCGGAGCTTCCCATTGTCGCAAATCCAGCCCAGTGGGTTAGGGCATCAAGCAAAGAGCTGGGCGGAGCAAGTTCGGCAATGTTTGTGGTCGCGATTTCAATCATATTGCTGTCTCGCTGATGATTGGAGCCGTCATGTGGGCGAGTGGGCATTTCAGCACAATCAAAATCGTCCACCGCGCAACGGGGAAAGCGTTTAATGCGTTAGCGCACCCGCTGATATATTGAAGTCACAACGACATGTGACGTCAATCGGTATCCGTTCTGCGATAGAAATTGAAATGTTGGATTACTTGCCGGATTACAAATATCAAAATTATGAGTTTCTACAGCAATCATTTCTGGCCGATAATTATGCCAATCATTTGATTCTAACACCATATGATCCCAACCTTCAGCATCGATATTCATGAAATTGATCTGAGTATTGGGCGGGAGATATTGATCCAACACCGCGCGCAATGGGCGAACCTTGATCAGGCTCTGCCCCAACACAGGGCGCTGCGTGGCCTGATGGTGGGCCGTGGCTTGGTCCAATGAGTTTACCGCACCGTCTTCAAACAACGTGACCGCCAACTCATCCTCGCGTGGACCTATCGCGAGTTGAAGGTTGATATCCTGCGGTCGTGACGCCTCAAACGCCGTAATGGCGCGCTGGTCGAGATCAATGTTGATACCGCGCCAACCGTTAAACAGTGAAAGCAATGCTGTATTAGAATAGCGGAAAGGATGGTGGCAGCCAATATCAACATAGAATCCATTTTTTCGGTCGTGGAAATGATGCCAAATGACCGTATCCTCACCAAGCTGTGAGAACTGCAAACGGGCATAGTCATTCTGAAGCAATTTTTCACGAAATTCATTTTCAAGCGGAATATTGTGAATTAGCATAAAAACATCGCACCATTAAAATCAAATACAGACGTAGCGCGCTGTGGCGGAACACCATCGTTCCGCCACAACGCCATATTATTTTACCGCTCCAAGCATTACCGCTCCAAGCACATGGCAACGCCCATGCCGCCGCCGATGCACAGCGTGGCGAGGCCTTTTTTGGCGTCGCGAGTGCCCATTTCGTGCAGCAGGGTGACGAGGATGCGGGCGCCCGAAGCGCCGATCGGGTGGCCGATGGCAATAGCACCGCCATTGACGTTGACCATGCCGGTATCCCAGCCGAGATCCTTGTTCACCGCGCAGGCTTGAGCGGCAAACGCCTCGTTGGCTTC
>CAIZGT010000691.1 GCA_903932545.1 uncultured Rhodospirillales bacterium | reverse complement strand
TCTGGAATCAGTGGAACAATCTCTCACTTGCCGACATTCTGCTCGGCATCCTGTTGATCGGCCTCGTCGGCATGGCGCTCGACCGCCTGCTCGGCTTGTGTGCGAGTGCCGTGACATGGAGGGAGTGAACCGAATGCATCCCTATCTCTCCGTCGAGGGCATCGCCCGACGCTATGGCAGCCGCACGGTGTTTCGCGATTTGTGGTTTGGCGTGGAGCGTGGCGAGTTTGTGGTGCTGATCGGCCATTCCGGCTGCGGCAAAACCACCATTCTCAACATCCTTGCGGGACTTGAAGCCCCCGATGATGGCGCGCTGGTTATGGACGGTCATGAAATCTCCGGCCCATCATTGGATCGAGCGGTGATCTTCCAATCCCACGCGCTCTATCCGTGGCTGACCGCGCGCGACAATGTTGGCTTTGCGCTGCGCTCCAAACACCCGAAATGGAGCAAGGCCGAGATCAATGACCGCGCGCAGACCGCACTCGAATTGGTCGGCCTGAAGGATGCCGCTTCGCAAAAGCCCTCCGAGCTTTCCGGCGGGATGAAGCAACGCGTTGGCATCGCCCGCGCATTGTCGCTCGAACCGGCGATGCTGCTGATGGACGAGCCATTCTCCGCACTCGACGCCCTCACGCGTGGCACGCTGCAAGATGAGGTGGTCGGCCTCGTCGGCGGCGGCAAACAGACCGCGTTTATGATCACACATGACGTGGACGAGGCGATTCTGCTTGCCGACAAAATCATCCTGATGACCAACGGCCCCGATGCCCGCATTGCCGAAATCGTGGTCAATTCCATGCCGCGCCCGCGTGACCGCGCCAGCTTGCATCGCGAGCCTGGCTATTACGAATTGCGCAACCACATCGTCGATTTCCTCGTCACCCGCTCCCGCCTGCTGGCCGGCACCCGCCCGGATGGCTGGAATGGGCGCAATGTGCCGCTGGTGATGCCGACCGCTACGATCAAAACCTTGGAGAGCCTGACCCCATGAATGACGCCAAGACCGAACTCGGCCAGAAGATCCTTAAGCTGAAGAAGCAGAAAGGTCTGAAATGGACCGACATCGCCACTCACATCGGCTACTCGCCGGTATGGACCTGTGCCGCTTGCATGGGTCAGATGACGATGACCGAGGAAACAGCCGCCAAAACCGCCGCTTTGCTGGGTTTGTCAGATGACGAGGCCGAAATCCTCGCCTCCATCCCCTATCGCGGCTCACTGCCCACGGCGGTGCCGACAGACCCGCTGATCTATCGCTTCTATGAGTTGATCCAGGTCTATGGCACGACCTGGAAGGAGATGATCCATGAGGAATTTGGCGATGGCATCATGTCCGCAATTGACTTCGACATGACGCTTGATCGTCAGCCGGATCAGAAGGGTGATCGGGTGAAGATGACGCTGAGCGGCAAATTCCTGCCATATAAGCGGTATTGATGTTGCGTGATTGCGAGTGCCGCATGGCACTCGCAATCACGAGAGATTACGCTGCCCGTCTGCGCACTGAGCCGGTGATCTCCCGACGGCAGATCACCGAGGTAACCCCCACGGTTTGGCGCAAATTGCCCTCCACCAGATGCACCATCTCGGCAGGCATCGCCGCCATGGTGATCACCACGCGCAGCGCATCGCCGTTGCGGCTGCACTCAAAACTATCGGGCGTGAGGTCGCGGCGGGCGAAGGGCTGCACCAAACGTGGCATCAGGCCGGGATCGGCTTCAGCGGTAAGGGTGAAACGCACGGCAGCGGACTGGCCCATCAGGGTCCAGGGAGCAACGGAGACGTCGGTGGCGTTGTTCATAAAAGGCACTCCGAAACGCGGATCATCAAAACGGCGCGGCTAAACCCGGCTGCTCAAGCAACCGGGAGGCTAATTCGCGCAATGATGCGTTCGAAGTTCATACCCAAACCTAACCAAACCCGCTGGCGGCGTCTATTGCGCAGATTGCAGCGCTGGCAGATGCAACTCCGGCATCCGCATCACTGGAAACCCGCCGATGCTGAGCACGCGGTTGGCCAACTTGAGTGGCAAGTCCACAAACACGCGCCCATCTGGGCCGGTTCGTTGCAACAAGCCGAGCACCATCTTGGCGTTGCCTGCATCGCGCTGTGCCACGTCACCGCTGGTGGTCAATGCATCCAACGTCTCAGATGCTCCGAACACCTGAAGCTTCACGTCGCCAGCAGGCTGGCCCTGAGCGTCGGTTTGCAAGCTGCCGCGCCCGCTTGCCGAGAGTTTCCCCCAATCAAGGTTCAATGACTGCAACGTCATCCGGCCAGCATCAACCGTTACGTCGAACGCGAGCATATTAACGCTCTGGCCGAGTGCGACGATGCGTGATTGTTGCGGCAATCCGATCTGTTTGAGGGTTAGTTGTAGCGCGCCGCCCGGCGGTTCCTGCCGAGAGTGCAGAGCGAGATGCGCCTCTGCTGTGCCAATCACCACCGGCCCGAGCAGCGTGGCGGCCTGCAATCCCGCGCCGTTGAGGTCAAACGCACCACCCCCCAACGCGCCGCGCAGCGCCAGCGATTGCGCGGTGAAGTCGATATCGGGTCCGCTCCCCAGCCGCAAATGCAACAAGCCCTGCGGTATGAACGCGATATGCGTGGGCCAAAGAAGCGGCAATTCCATCAACAAAGTTTGTGCACCCGCGCTCATCCCAGCCGCAATCGGCTTGGAATCATGCGAGATTTCCACATCCGCGATGCGCAAACGTGCCGCCAGCGGAAAGCCCTCGGCCACCGGCTCACCCGCCGCAACCTGCCACCCATCGGCGCGATGCCGCGCGACAAAGCTGCTCCAGGCTGTGCGCATCTGGCGGGTCAGCACCTGCCACGCGACAATATCGACGATCGCCAATAGGCTCGCCACGGCCAAGATAACCGCGATCCAACGACGCATTGTTAACCCCTTCGGCAGTGATGTTTGCGATCATTACGTCTTGCGCAGTCGGTAATGCTGCACATGCACGGTATTTCGGGCAAAGAGTCCCCAGCAACGAATTTCACGATGATCCAACCCGATAGACGCGATAATTTCACGTTAAATCAATAAATTACAGCGGAGTTTTATAGAACTGTCACAAGAAAAATTGACCGCGATTCACAGACTTATCCACAGCGTGTCGTCGTAACATTACGCTGTGATGCCGCCTCCGCTTCGAACAGTGCCGCCAGCTGCGTCATCAGCGCCTCTCGTCGCTGTCCAGCCGCCAGGGCGGGATGTATGCGCACGTGAATCTTGCCCGGCCGCTTGCGCCAAAACCCTTTGCCCCAGCACAGCCCGGAATCGGTGGTCACCGGGATAACCGGCAAATGCGAATGCCGCGCCAAGGCGGCAACGCCGGGATGCAGCTTGGCCACCGTGCCGACATCAGCCCGCGTGCCTTCGGGGAAAATCACAATCTGCGCACCCTCGCTCCAGGCACGGTCGGCCTCACCTAGCATCTCACGCAGCGCGCTCGCCCCGGCCTCACGGTCCACGCCGATTTGGCGCGAGTGGCGGGCGAGCCAGCCGAACAACGGGATGCGCATCAACTCGATTTTCACGATATAGCGCGGGTCCGGCACCAGCAGGAACCAGAGCATGGTGTCAAACGCCGATTGATGCTGCGAGGCGATCAGCATCTTCCCGGATCTTGGCAGGTTTTCGACGCCCTCGATCACCATTTGGCAATTGAAGATCGGCATGCCCGCCAGCACCGCCCGGCCCCACACCCCGGCATAGGCAGGCATGCGGCGCGGCGCAAAGGCAGCCACCGGCAGGCCGCCCATCACCAGCACGAAGCTGATGAGATTGAACCAGAGGCTGAATAGTAGCGATCGAAAAAGCCTCATCCCACACGCTCCATCGCCACGCCGAGGCGTTGCGCCCATTTTCCAAGGCCCAGTTCCACTGCCAGGAATTTGCTGTATTCCGCCGCAAACAGCCGCCACGTCGCGATATCAGAGATCGCGCGCATGCCGGGCGGCTGCACCGCATAAGGGATCAGCACCACATCCGGCAAGCGTCTGCGCAGCTCGGCCAAGGCGCGCGGCATGTGATAGCCGGCAGTGACGACAATTAGACTGGAGATATGCAGCCGCCCCACCCATTCCGCCGTCTCTAGCGCATTGCCATGGGTGGATTCGGCGGTGCGGCCCAGCGTGATTGCATCGGCTTGCGCGGCGAACGGGGCCGGATCAAGGCCGGTGGTGGTGGCAAGATCGCGCAGCCGCGCTTCATGCCCCACACCTGAGACCAGCAACTGCCCCGATACCCCGTCCTGCAACAGCCGCATTCCTGCCGCCACGCGCTCCGCGCCGCCGGTGAGCACCACGATGCCATCGGCATGCGGCGGCGGCGCGGCAGGCTGCCAAATCGCGGCCAGGAACCACGCGAAACCGGCACCCCATGCGATTATGGGCGCGGCGAGACATAAGAGCAGCGCACGTTTCATGGTAGAGACGTCAGCCAGCGCCGCACGATGGTTTGTGCCGTCAGATAGCCGATCAACCAGTGCGCCACCGGCAAGGCCGGGAAGGCGAGCCAGAGTGGCGACAGATCAGCCAGATGGTCTGGCGCCACCAACGGTTGCGTGCCGAGCAACGGCGCGAGCAGCACGGCCATGCCCGCCATCACCGGCAAAGTGGCCAACGACCCAAGCAACGCACCCACCGCCGCTGCGGCGGCGATGCGCCTGGCGAAGCGCCCCGCAATATAACTGTCGGTCGCCCCCAGGCCATGAATGATTTCAATCGTCTCGCGTCGTGACGTCAAACCGGATTGTGTGGCCAAAATCACCACGGCCATCGCCACGAGCGCCACAAGCAGCACCACCGCATAGGCGCAGGCCTCCACACTGCGTGCGATCAACAGCAGGCGGCCCACCCAGGTTTCATGGCCTTCGGTGGTGCTGCCTGGCGCCGCTTTTGCGACGGCTTTGGCAATTGCCGAGACATCCGCACCGGCACTGCCCAGGCGGAGTTCGATCACGCCAGGCAGTTTCAGCCCGCTGGTTTCGGCATTGGCACCGAGCCAGGGGCGGAGCAGGTTGGTGAGTTCCGCGCCGCTCAACACCCGCAGGCTGGCGATGCCGGATGCGTGGTTGAGCGCGCGCAGCACCGCCTTTTGGCGCGTCTGCTCCGGGCCGTCTCGCGTGGCGGGGAGCGGCAGATCCGGGTCTGGCACCTGCACGGTCACGGCGCGGGCGGCGCCGTCTTGCCAATGCTGCGCCAATGCACGCGCCTGCATTGCGCCTGCCAGCGACAGTGCCGCCAGAAACGCCATCGCCGCGACCAGCAGCGGCATCATGCCG
>CAIZGT010000690.1 GCA_903932545.1 uncultured Rhodospirillales bacterium | reverse complement strand
CTCCCCACCAAGTTGAAATATGACGTTTTTATGACATCACCATGAAACTTATCTGTCAATTAAAACGGTGGGGGAGTTCAAAATGCTTACGACATCAATGCCTTCAAATTTGGTGCAATCGCTTCAGCGATCAATTCCATGCCTTGTGGCGTGGGGTGCAGCGCGGGCTCTGCGGGCTTGAGTTGTGGGTCATAAAACAAGCTGGTATCCAGCAGCCCGTTATGGCGAAACAGGCCGCCAACATCTTGATATCGCAGATTTTCGCCCCAATTCCGGGCGGCGAGGCTGGCGTTGATTTCAAGCGTGGTTTGCTCCACCCAGGGGCCGCGACCGCACGGTAGAACGCCGAGCAGCAGGATTTTGGAGTGCGGCATCGTGCGGCGGGTTTCGGCCACCACGGCGGCAATGCCAGCCACGCTGTCTTCGGCGGACCAATGCAGTCTGCCGAGATTATTCGCGCCGATGAGGATAACAGCGGCTTTTGGTGAAAGCCCCGCCACCTCGCCGTTACGCATGCGCCACAGCAGGTGGCAGGTGGCATCACCGGAGAAACCGAGATTAAGCCCGCTCATTGCACCGTAATGACGCTGCCAAACCGGCTGGTAATGTTGATATGCTTCTGGCCCATCACGCTCGAAGTTCTGGGTGATCGAATCACCCAGCCACACGAGTTGCGGATGCGCGCCGACGATTTCGCGCAGCTTGGCCTCATGGCGGGCTTTCCACCACGGGGTTTGCAGCCGTGAAATCGCCGTTGCCGCCAGAGGGACTGCCGCCAGAGGGACCGCCGCCTGCGGAAGCGCCGCTTGTGCGCCGCCCGCCGCCAGCAAGGCGGGGGCTGCGAGCAGAGCGCGGCGGCTGATCAACCGCGCAGCCCCAGCCACAGCAGCGCACCGCCGCCAAACACCAGACAGTAAATGCCGAACGGTACCAGCGACCATTTATCGGTGGCGCGGAAGTAACGCATCAAAAACGCGGTCGAGAGGTAGGCCACCACGCCTGCCACCACCGCAGCGATAACCGACATCTGCAACACGCCCGGAGCCAGCCCGGCTTTGAGCATTTTGGGCACTTCCAACACCGTCGCGCCCACAAGTACCGGCAGTGCGATCAGGAAGGAGAAATGCGCCGAAGCTTCATGCGTTACCCCGCGCAGCAGCCCGCCAACGATGGTGGCACCTGAACGCGAAATACCTGGGAAAAGCGCACCACATTGCCAGAAGCCAACAATCACCGCGTCTTTGATCGAAAGATCGGTCAATTCGCGGGTGCCCTGCTTGCCGCGCAGCCGCTCGCCACCGATCAGCATCACACCGTTTAACACCAGAAAACCGGCGGCAATGATCGGGCTGTCGAATAATTCTTTAAAAAATTTGTTGAGCGCAAAGCCGAAAATCACCGCCGGGATGGTGGCGATCACGATCAGCAGGAACAGCCGGCGATTCTTCACCGCCGCCTCACGCCCGGCCAAGCCCAGCACGCCTGACGCCATCTGCCACCAATCGCGCCAAAAATAGGCCAGCAAGGCGATGGCGGTGCCGCTGTGTAGCAACACCAAAAACGGCAGGAAGGACGGTGAGTGTTGATCCAACTTCCAGTCCAGCAACGCGGGCACCACAACCGCGTGGCCCAAGCTGCTCACCGGGAAAAGCTCGGTGGAACCCTGTAAAATCGCGACGAAAATCGTGTTCAGAAAATCCATGGTGTCAGCCCGCCTCTACCGAAAATCCTGCAGCGTCGATAATACCCGCAAGCGTGGGCGCATCGAGTGCGGAGGTGATGTCCAGGATATGTGTCGCCAAATTGGCGGAAATTGTGGCGGTTTGATCTTTTGCCGCAATCGCACGCCTGATCGATCCAACGCAGCCCTCGCAATCCATGTCGGGGATGGTAAAGCGGGTCATCGCACTCTCCTTTATGGCATGCAGAGGCTAAACGCTGCCCACGCCCGCACGTCAAGGCCGACCATGATCAACATCACCAAGTTCATCGCCATTTCCGAAGACGAGATCGATGAGAGCTTCGTGCGCGCCTCCGGGCCGGGCGGGCAGAACGTCAATAAAGTGTCCACCGCGGTGATGCTGCGCTTTGACGTGGCCGCCTCCAACAACCTGCCGCCATCGGTGAAAGCTCGCCTTGCCCATCTCGCTGGGCAGCGGATGACGAAAGACGGCGTGCTGGTGCTCACCGCGCAGGAACACGCCTCACAATTGCGCAACCGTGAGGCGGCGCTCGCTGCGCTGGTGGAGTTGATCCGCGCTGCCACGATCGTGCCAAAAACCCGTCGCGCGACGAAGCCCACCTACGGCTCGCAGCTTCGCCGCCTGGATGAGAAGAAAAATCGCAGCCGGATCAAGAAGGATCGCGGACGGCCGGAGGATTAGGCTGCCCATCGGCGAAGTTGAACCGCAATCTGGGCAAAAGCTGCACCATCAAAGCGCCAATTTCCGCTTCATCGGCCGCATTGTTGATCAGATCAATCCGCCGCCCCGGCAAGCGTTGGGTGAGATCCTGCTGCAAAGCTGCTGATTCAACGATCAAAAATTCTGCGATCAGCGCGGCGCTGAGCATCAGTGGCTGATCATGTCGCGCGGCCTCGCCTTCGCCGTCACCAAGCATCGCGATCAGCCGGGCGCGCGGCTGGTGCAGGCGCGTCATCACGCTGTAGCCTGCGGCCACCATCGGCGTGTTGAGCACCACAGCGCGGAACAAGGCGCGGTTGCGGCGCAGAATGTCTTCCACCGTGTAGTAATCAGGCTCGCCCAGCACCGCCACATCCATCACGCTCAGCGCCTCGGCCACCGCGCCGTGTTGTGCCAGACTCTGCGTGCTGGTCACCGCCACCCGGTAGCCGAGTGTCTGGATGGCGCGCACCAGGGCGAGTTGTGCGGCGTAGTGCGGCAGGTCCACATCAACGATCAGCGCCCAGGGCCGACTATCCGGCTGTGGTGGCATCACACGCTCTCCGGCCAGGTAGTCGTTCCAGCGCAACCGGAATTGGTGCAGTGCCGCAACACCACTTTGCACATCGGCCCGGCTTTGTAGCAGCTTGTAGATTTGCCGCAGCAGATAGCCGATGGTCTCATCAAGTGCCGCCCCGGTGCTGGCCGCGGCAATTTCGGCAGCGATGGCGGCTTCAAATTTGTTACGCTCACTGGCCGACGCCATCGGTGCGGCGGCCAACATCGCTGGCATGTTGGGCAAGCTTTCACGCCCATCGCGGGTGCGAACATCAACTTTATGCGCCCCCAACGGGTCGAGTGGCTGCGGGAATCGCAGCTCAAACGCGAATGTGCCTGCGCCATATCCAGCATCAATCAGATCTTGCCTGCGCATATTTGCCAGAAAAGCCACGCCTGGGGTGTCATCAATCACCACCTCCAACCATAACGCCTTATCGGGCGTTGCGCGGTCAAACGCCCATCCGCGAATGCCATGCCAATCGACATGGTCCACAAATCCTTCAAGCGTGGAGTTCGGCGTTTCAGACATGGCTTCTGGGTAGAGAAGATTTTCAATTCCAACAAGTGTCTAAGCTGCGCGCAAACGGGGCCTTGTGGCCGCCAGCCCGGCTTGCCATCCTCTGCGCAAAATAAGCAGGAGGTCCACGTTGCAACACGGAATTCGGATGATGGCGGGGTTGATCATTGCTCTGGCGGCGGCGCAGGTTCAGGCAGGGCCGGTACTTGACCGCATCCATGCGAGCGGTGAACTGCGCATCGGCACCACTGGTGACTACAAACCCTTCAGCTTCCGCAATTCCGACGGCAGTTATGTCGGCGCCGATATCGAGATGGCGCAGCGTTTGGCGTCCCGGTTGGGCGTGCGGGTGGTGTTCGTCCCCACCATCTGGTCGCAGCTTGAAGCCGATTACGCGGCGGGCAAATTCGATGTGGCGATGGGCGGCGTGTCCATCCTGCCCAAACGTCTCGCCGCCGGTCCGTTCGCCCAGGCGATGGATGTGGATGGCAAACGCCCGGTTGCACGTTGCGCTGATAAAGAACGCTTCACCTCAATCGCTGCGATCGATCAGCCGGATGTGCGCGTCGTGGTCAATCCCGGTGCGTCCAACGAGGCTTTCGCCCGCGCCAATTTTCCCCACGCCAAGCTCACCATCCATCCCGACAACGCCACCGTGTTCGACGAGATCGTGGCCGGGCGCGAGGATGTCATGGTCACAGACGGCGTGGAGGTGGACCATCAATCGATGATCCATCACGAACTCTGCCCCGCCCATGTGCCCGCCCCGTTCACCGAGGTGAAAAAATCCTATTGGGTGCAGCCAGACAATGATTTGCTGGCCGAAGTGAACGCGTTCGTCTTCGATGAACTCAAATCCGGAAGCTGGCGCGCCACGATGGACAAGGCACTTGCCGCGCCCTGAAGCCCTGATGTTGATGAAACCCTTCTGCCGGGTTAGGTGAGGGGCCGTTTTGTCCGAGGTTGCCTGATGTCCACTTCCCCCGCTGACGCTGATTTTGTGATGCCGGATCGTTTGTCGTCTGACCCCAAGAGCCCGTTCTTCAATCAAGAACTGCTCGAACATGGCGTTGGCATTCGCTTCAAGGGCGTGGAGAAAACCAACGTTGAGGAATACTGTATCAGTGAAGGCTGGGTGCGGCTTTCCGTTGGCAACTCGGTTGACCGCAAAGGCCGCCCGCTGACGATGAAGGTGACAGGCCCAGTTGAGGCCTATCTGCGCGACATCGCCAGCGAGGGCTGAACGCCTTAACCCCGCCCAATAAACGGCATCTTCGTCGCCATCACGGTGACGAACTGGACGTTGGTGTCGAGCGGCATGTCGGCCATATACACAATGGTTTTGCCGACATTGGCACTATCGAATGTCGGCTCCACCATTGTTGTGCCATTGGCTTGCGGCACGCCCAGGGCCATGCGCGCGGTCATCGGGGTGGCAGCATTGCCGATATCGATCTGGCCACAGGCGATGTCGTATTTCCGTCCATCAAGCGAGATCGATTTGGTCAGTCCGGTGATGGCGTGCTTCGTGCTGGTATAGGGGGCGGAGCCGGGGCGCGGCGCATGGGCTGAGATTGAGCCATTGTTGATGATCCGCCCACCCTGCGGTGTTTGGTCCCGCATCATCCGATAGGCGGCATGGGCAACATAGAACGCGCCCATCAGGTTCACGCCCACCACGCCCTGCCACATCGCATGCGTCAGGTCGCCGAAATCGGTGGCGGGCGTTCCGGCACCGGCATTGTTAAACAGCACATCAAGGCGGCCATAGCTGGATTTGATCGCCTCAAACAGCGCCGCAACGCCAGCCGGGTCACTGACATCGGTGGCCACTGAAAGCATCTCAGCACCCGGCACCAGTGCTGCCGTTTCGGCCAGAGCATCAGCGCGGCGACCAGCGAGAACAACGCTATAGCCCGCGCCGGCCAATGCCAGTGCTGCCGCGCGGCCAACGCCACTGCCTGCTCCGGTTACGAGGGCGATTTTTCCTGCTTGGCTCATATTGGTGATCCTCCCTTGGACCGCCAAACGCTAATGCATTTTCCGACCGCCTGGGAATTGCCAGAAATGGTAACGCGCGCAGTGCAGCCCCGCGCAGGGGTTTTCAGCCAATCTACATCATTGCACCTAAAGCATCGGCTGCCAAAGCCGCCAGAACACCCCGTCGAGTTGTTTCAGCACCGGGCGATGCTGCCAAGCGGCGGGGTCGATCAGGGTGGCACCGCGCGCGTCATCGGCAAACATCGCTTCCAACTCTTGCGCGGTCTGGCTGCCCAGCACCACCGCGTCGATCTCGTCATTGTAGAGCACGCTGCGATGATCAAAATTCGACGAGCCAACCACCGACCACACCCCATCGATCACGATGGTTTTGGAATGCAGAATAATGCCGTGGGTCTCATAGATTTTGACGCCCACTTCCAGCAGATCGGAATAGCGTGAGCGGGCGACGGTGAGCGCCACCTCTGAATCGCTCTGATCGCCAAGCAGCAGTCGCACATCCACGCCGCGCTTGG
>CAIZGT010000689.1 GCA_903932545.1 uncultured Rhodospirillales bacterium | reverse complement strand
TCACCATCAACGGCGTGCGCGACCGTCTGCGCGTATTGCTGGTCTCCGGCGAACCGCATCAGGGCGAGCGAACGTGGCGGCGGCTGTTAAAGGCCGACCCGTCGGTTGACCTCGTCCATTTCACCATTCTGCGCCCGCCAGAGAAAGACGACCTAACGCCAATCAACGAGCTGGCGCTGATCGCCTTTCCGGTGCGCGAGTTGTTCCAGGTGAAAATCCGCGAGTTTGACCTCATCATCCTCGACCGCTTCACCAATCGCGGCCTGCTGCCCGCCCCCTATCTGCGCAACATCGCCGATTATGTGCGCAATGGCGGTGCGTTGCTGGTGAGTGCGGGGCCAGAATTCGCGGGGCCGGGTAGCCCGGCTTACACGCCGCTCGGAGAGGTCATCCCCGCACGCCCACCATCCGTGGCGATCAGTGAAGCCAGCGAAAGCGCGGGTGTGATCACCGGCGCATTTCGGCCCTTCGTCACCGATCTCGGCACCCGCCACCCGATCAGCGAGAACCTGCCGGGATGGCATGCCCAAGGTGAGCCGGATTGGGGCAATTGGTATCGCGCGGTGGCAACAAGCTCAGTTCGCGGCGATGTGCTGATGCAACTGCCCGCCACCGCAAGGCGGCCCGGCGCGCCGTTGCTGGTGGCGGATCGCGTCGGCCAAGGCCGCGTTGCGTTGCTGCTGTCAGATCAAATCTGGCTGTGGTCGCGCGGCCATCAAGGCGGTGGTCCACAGGCCGAATTGCTGCGCCGGGTGGCACATTGGCTGATGAAGGAGCCGGAATTGGACGAAACCGCGCTCACCACACATGTCGAAGCCGGGCAGCTGACGATCGAACGGCGCTCAACCGCGAGCACACCGCCTGACCCGGTGGTCATTACCGATCCGGAGGGGGCGCAGTCCCGCGTTGGCTTGCAGCAAGCCTCTCCTGGTCGGTTCAGCGCCCAAATACCCGCAATCATGCCGGGCGTTTGGCAGGCGAGCGACGGCACACGCACCGCCTTTGCCGCATCTGGCGCCGCCAATCGTTTGGAGTTCGCCGATCTGCGCGCCACCGACAGCCTGCTTGCGCCACTGGCGCGGGCCAGCGGCGGGAGTGTGAGTTTTCTCGACCCTGACCGGCTTCCCGACGGCGCACCCGCACTGCGGCGCACCGTTTCGGGCAGTAAAAATGTCGGGAGTGGCTGGATTGGGCTGCCACGCCGTGAAGATGATGTTGTCATCGGGGTCATTGCCCTGCCAATATTCCCGCCCATACTGGCGTTACCATTGATTATAGGGCTGGCGGTGTTGGGCTGGCGGCGTGAAGGTCGCGGCGCTTAGAACGCGAGGGAGGCTGATTTTCATGGCCGAGTACGCATTTCAGAAATCCAGCCGCCCCGGCAGGCGGCGACCGATTGATCCGCGTGACAATCTGCCGCAAGGCCAGGGCTCACCTTGGCCCGCCTTACTGGGCTTTATCGGACTGTGCCTGCTGGTGGGTTTCACCGCCTCCCAAGTGAATGGGCCAGCGGTTCAGGGCTGGTATCTGTCACTCAATCGCCCGCCGCTTACCCCGCCAAATTGGCTGTTCGCGCCGGTTTGGACGGCGCTGTATCTGATGATCGCCACCAGCGCGTGGCTGG
>CAIZGT010000688.1 GCA_903932545.1 uncultured Rhodospirillales bacterium | reverse complement strand
CGCAGCCTCTGGTCTTGATGTGGGCCGATAGTTTTCTGGGCATCACGCGCCAGCCCGCCAGCCCGCCAGCCCGCCAGCCCGCCACGTTCGCGCAGACTTTTGCGAAATTTACGCTGAAGAGTCCGGGGTGAGTCCGGGTGAAGACGATTTACAATCAGAACGGCTGATTAATTGGCTTTAACTCATTGAAATCGTTGGTGTCCCCGGCGGGATTCGAACCCACGGCCCCCAGATTAGGAATCTGGTGCTCTATCCGGCTGAGCTACGGAGACACGCGGGGGCAATATACCGCAATCGGCGCTGAGCAAAAGCCTTCAGCCGCGAAGGGCGCGGGTGGGGGCGGAGACGTTGGCTTCGACCAACGCGCACAGCACTTCCAGCATCGCCGCTGGCGTGGGGGGGCAGCCGCGGACATAGGCGTCCACTTTCACCACCTCGTCGATTCCGCCTGAAATCGCTGGGCTGCCTTTGAACACGCCGCCGTCGATGGCACAGTCACCCACGCCGATCACGAATTTTGGGTCGGGCGTGGCGGTCCAGGTGCGCAGCAGTGCCTCGCGCATGTTGCGGGTAACGGGGCCGGTGACGAGCAAAACGTCGGCATGGCGCGGGCTTGCGACGAAGCGCAGGCCGAAGCGTTCGAGGTCATAGACGATGGAGCCGAGCATCTGGATTTCGAGCTCGCAGCCATTGCAGCTGCCGGAATCGACCATCCTGATCGCCAAGCCGCGCCCGAGCAGGCGTTGCGAGGCGGCATGCAGGCGGGCGGCCAAAGCCTGTGCTTCGATCTCATCGGGCGGCAGGTTCGGCTCGGTGGCAGGCCCACCGAGCACGGCGCGCAGGATCAATCTCCAAGCCATTACAGATCAACCCCCGAATAGGAGCAGTTGAAGCTTTTGTTGCACAGCGGGAAGTCGGCCACGATGTTGCCCTCGATCGAAGCCTCCAGCAGCCGCCATTGCCGCCAGCTTGGATCGGCCATGAAGGCAGCGGTGATCATGCCGCTTTCGAGGCGCATCCAATGCCAGATATCGCCGCGAAACCCCTCGGCCCAACCAATGCCCTCCCCAGTGGCGGGTTCCAGCTTCACGCTGAGTTCCCCGCTTGGCAGGTGATCGAGCAGATGGCGGAGCAGGCGGACGGATTCGGCTGCTTCGTCCATCCGGATCCGCACCCGTGCGTCCACATCGCCGGAATGGCGGAGCGGAACCACCACGTCCAGCCGATCATAGGGCGGGTAGGACGGCAGGCGCCGCGCATCCTGCACTTGCCCGCTGGCGCGACCGATGAAGCCGCCGGGGGCGAAGCGCTCGGCAAGGTCGCTGGACACTGTGCCGGTTCCCACCATCCGATCGGCGAGGCTGGACGAATTCGCATACACTTCCAGGAGCCGCACCCATTCGGCGGCCAGTTGGTCCAGCACGGCGATGATCGCGTCTGCCCCGCCCGGCGCGATATCGACGGCGACGCCGCCGGGAATGACGGCATCCATCATCAGCCGGTGGCCGAAAGTTGCGTCGGTTGCGCGCAAGATCGCCTCGCGGTGCCAGACGAAGCGGGCCTGTAACAGCGGGAAGGCGGCGTCGTTGGCGATAGCGCCGATGTCGCCCAGGTGATTGGCCAGACGTTCGATCTCGCCCATGATGGCGCGCAGCGCCTCAGCACGTGGCGGCGCTTGCGTGCCGGTGGCGGCCTCGGCGGCGCGGGAGAAGGCGATGGAGTGGGCGACCGTGCTGTCCCCCGACAGGCGTGCGGCGAAGCGGGCGGCGGCGCGCGGCGATTTGCCACGCAGCAGGCCGAGCGTGCCTTTGTGCAGATAGCCCAACAGCACTTCGAGCCGCGCCACCGTCTCCCCCTGGCACGTAAATCGGAAATGACCGGGCTCGATGATCCCGGCATGCACCGGGCCCACGGGGATTTTGTGCAGATCGTCGCCCTCAACCTGTAGAAATTCCTTCGGCTCCGGTGCTGTCAGATTGGGCAGCGGACGAGCGGCCATTGGTGGCGTGGCGCTCCAATTG
>CAIZGT010000687.1 GCA_903932545.1 uncultured Rhodospirillales bacterium | reverse complement strand
GTGGACAAAGCTTTATTCACAGCCAGTTGCGCAAGATCGAGGCGATCCGTCGGGCGATCGACAAGTCGGGCAGTTTCGTGCTGGTGGATCGCAAGAAGGATATGATTCTGTCTGGCGGCTTCAACGTCTATCCACGGGTGATTGAAGAGGCGATTTGCGAACATCCAGACGTGGCCGAAGCGGCGGTGGTTGGGGTGGATGACGTCTATCGCGGCCAATCCGCCAAAGCTTTCGTCACGCTGCGACAGGGGGCGGCTGCGTTGAGCCTTGACGATCTGCGCGCGTTTCTTGCCGACAAATTGGGCCGCCACGAATTGCCTGTTGCTTTGGAACTGCGAGATGCCTTGCCAAAAACCGCTGTGGGCAAACTTTCACGCCATGCGCTGCGCCCGCAATAACGATCAAAAATTGAGGAAACTTCCATGGATCTGAGCTTCACCGCCGAAGAACGCGCGTTTCGCCAGGAACTGCGCGATTTCTTCCATACCGCCATCCCCGACCGCATCCGCCGCAAGCTGCGCGAAGGGCTGCATCCGTCGCGGGAGGATCATGTCGAATCGCAGCAAATCCTCAACGCGCGAGGCTTTGCGGTGCCGAATTGGCCGGTGGAATGGGGCGGCCAGGATTGGTCGCCGATCCAGCATTATCTCTGGCAAGACGAGTTGCAGCAGGCGAGCGTGCCGCATCCGCTGCCGTTCAACTGCACGATGGTTGGCCCGGTGATCGCGCAATTCGGCTCCTTGGCGCAGAAGCAACGGTTTTTGGCGCGGGCGGCGAATTTGGATGATTGGTGGTGCCAGGGTTTCTCCGAACCCGGTGCTGGCTCCGATCTCGCCTCACTGCGCACCACCGCCAAGCGCGACGGCGACGCTTGGGTGATCGACGGGCAGAAAACCTGGACCACGCTGGGCCAATACGCAGAGTGGATCTTCGTGCTCGCGCGAACTGACAGCAGCGTGAAAAAGCAACAGGGCATCTCGTTCATTCTGGTGGACATGAAAACACCCGGCGTGACGCTGCGGCCGATCCAGACCATCGATGGCGGGCGTGAGGTGAACGAGGTGTTCTTCGACAATGTGCGCGTGCCTGCCGAGAACTTGGTGGGGGAGGTCAACAAGGGTTGGGACTATGCCAAGTTCCTGCTTGGCAACGAGCGTACCGGCATTGCGCGCATCGGCATCTCGAAAGCGCGGGTCACGCGCATCCGCGAGTTGGCTTGCATGGAACACGACGGCGACGGCCGATTGATCGATAACACGGAATTCCGCCGCAAGCTGGTGTCCGTCGAGGTTGAGCTGAAGGCGCTGGAGATGACGCAACTGCGGGTGGTTGCCCAGGAGCGGCATTTGGAGAAGGGCAAGCCCAACCCGATGTCCTCGGTGCTCAAAATCAAGGGCAGCGAGCTACAGCAGGCCACCACCGAGCTGATGATGGATGTCATCGGCCCTTACGTTGCGCCGTTTTTTGATGAGCATGAGTTGGAATTCGGCAACGAACCGCCGATCGGCCCGCTCGATGCGGCGACGGCGGCGCCGCTGTATTTCAACATGCGCAAAGTTTCGATCTACGGCGGATCGAACGAAATTCAGCGCAATATTCTCGCCAAAGCGGTTCTAGGGTTCTGACACATGGATTTCGATCTCTCCGACGACCAGCGCCTGCTCAAAGACAGCGTGGATCGCCTTGTGCTTGATACGTATGATTTTGAGCAGCGCAAAACCTACATCGCCCGCCCCGATGGGTGGAGCCGCGAGAATTGGGCGCAATTTGCCGAGTTGGGCTTGCTTGGGGTGAATTTCGCAGAGGACCACGGCGGCTTCGGTGGCGGGCTGGTGGAGACCATGCTGGTGGCTGAGGCGTTCGGACGCGGGCTGGTGATTGAGCCGTATTTTGCCAATGTGATCTTGTCCGGCGCGCTGCTGCGCCACGCAGCGCCCGTGTCGGTGCAGGACGCGTATCTGCCCGAAATCGCGTCTGGCGAGTTGCTGTTCGCGTTTGCGCATCATGAACGCAATGCGCGGCACGTGATGCATCATGTGGAAACCTCCGCGCACTCCACTGAGGCGGGCTGGGTGTTGCGCGGGGAGAAGGCGCTGGTGCTGCACGGAGATTGTGCGGACAAGCTGCTGGTCTCAGCACGCATCAGCGGAGGCGTGCGCGAGACACGCGGGATTGGGCTGTTCCTGGTGGATGCTGCCAGCACACAGCGGCGCGGCTATGCCACCCAAGAAGGCCAGCGCGCTGCGGAGGTGAGCCTTGATGGCGTGATTGCTGAGGCGGTTCTCAGCCTTGATGCCTGGCCCGCGATGGCGCGCGCATTGGACGAAGCGATTGCGTTTCAATGTGCCGAGGCGGTGGGGGCCATGGAGGCGCTGCTCGACCTCACGGTGGACTACCTCAAAACGCGCACGCAATTCGGCCGCGTCATCGGTGACTTTCAGGTGCTGCAACACCGCGCGGTGGACATGAAGGTGCAGCTCGAATTGGCGCGCTCAATGGCTATGTATGCCACGATGATGGCTGCCGAGACCGATGCCGAGACGCGGGCGCGGGCGATCTCTGCCGCCAAGGTGCAGGTGGGACGCTCGCTGCGCCATGTTGGGCAGGAGGCGATCCAACTGCATGGCGGCATCGGTGTGACGATGGAATACAAGGCCGGGCATTATTTCAAACGCCTGACGATGATCGAAAAGTCGCTCGGCGACACGGAATCGCACCTGACGCGGCTCGCGGCGATGGGAACTGCGTTCTGACAACCTCCATCGTCGGCGCAAATGCTGCGTCTGCGAACACAAATCCGTGAGCGACTTAGGGTAAGAAAGGGCCGATTCGG
>CAIZGT010000686.1 GCA_903932545.1 uncultured Rhodospirillales bacterium | reverse complement strand
GTGTCTGGTTTATCCTTAGCATACTCTTTATCTCTCTAATGTGCTGCATTTGGTGCAACATGGCAAGCAATCCGTGCGCCAAGTAGTTAGAGCGTTTTGAGTTGTAAACATTCGACCATCACGTAGATCCCGCCAAGGCTCTTGTTGACGAAATAAAAAAAACTACGGGACACACGAAGCAAACTCCTGTATAAATGTGGTTCATGGTCAGCATGAACCCATCGCCAATCGTTTCACCCCATCAGTCCGCCGCCTTCGGGAAGGAGGGGGCGCCATTTTCCAAAGCCATGGTCTCGCTGACCAAGCAGGAGTACATCCAGCTTAAATGGGATGGCCGCTACTGGAAGCGCCAGCACGACCGGGCCGTGGCTCGCGAGGCCGCACTCAAACAGGAGCTGGGGCTTGCGCAGGCGCGAATCCGCGACCTTGAGCAGCGGCTCTACGGCAAACGGAGCGAGAAGGGCGCCACGGCATCGGAGGCACAGCCGGGCGTGGGGAAGCCTTCGCGCCCCCGCGGCCAGGTGCCGGGGGGCAAGGGCCATGGCCGCACTGCCCGCCCGCTGCTGCCGGTGGTCGAGGAGTTGCGGACGCTGCCGCCCGAGGATCGTGCCTGCCCCAACTGCAAGCTGCCCTTCGACCCTTTTCCGGGGACGGAAGATTCCGAAATCGTCGAAATCCACGTGGGCGGCCATGTCCGCAAGGTCAGGCGCGCGCGCTACCGCAAGGCCTGCCAATGCCCGGGCGTTCCCGGCGTGGTTGCAGCGCCGCCCGCCCCGCGCCTGATTCCGAAGTGCGGCCAGGGGGTTTCGGTGTGGGTCGAGGTGTTGTTGGGGAAATACCTCCACTCCATCCCCACCAACCGCCTGTGTGCGGATTTGAAAAGCCTGGGCGCGCCCATCGCCCCGGGGACGCTGGCGGGCGGGCTTGCAAAACTGCTGCCGCTGTTTGAGCCGTTGCGGGACGCGCTGCTGGAAAAGCACCTCGGCGAGCGGCTGTTCCACGGCGACGAGACGCGCTGGAGGGTTTTCGAGGACATCGAGGGCAAGGCCGGTCATCGCTGGTATTTGTGGCTGACCCGCTCGGCCTCGGCGGTCTGTTTCTGGATGGCACCGGGCCGCGGGGCCGACGTGCTCAAGCAGCACATGGCCGGTTTGGACAAGGATGCCCCCGTCATTTTTGTCTGCGACCGCTACAGCGCCTACCCCTGCTGGGCCAAGGACTATCCAATGGTGCTGCTGGCGTTCTGCTGGGCGCATGTGCGGCGGGACTTTCTCGACGGCGCCAAGGCCTGGCCGGAGTTGGCCACCTGGATGCACGCCTGGGTTGAAGCCATTGGCGAGTTGTATCACCTCAATGCGCAACGTCTGGCGGTGTGGGATGAGGCGTCGCCCCTAGCCGGGCAATCGCCGCCATTTCAGGCACGACACCAGGCCTTGGCCAATCGGCTCGCGGAGATGGCCACCCGGCGCGATCTTGGTTTGGCAGGCGCCAGCTTGCATAGCGCCCAGAAAAAGGTATTGAACAGCCTCAAGAACCATTGGGCGGGGTTGACGGTGTTTGTTGATCATCCGCACACGCCGATGGACAACAACAAGGCTGAGAACAGCCTCCGCAACCCCGCTACGGGGCGGAAGAATTACTATGGCTCAGGCGCGATCTGGAGCGCCGAGCTGGCGGCGATGCTGTTCTCGGTCCTGCAAACGGCCATTCTCTGGGGCCTCAATCCCCGGCATTGGCTGCATGCCTTTCTCACTGCGTGTGCGGAAAACGGCGGCCAACCGCTGACGGATTTGACCCCCTTCCTGCCGTGGACGATCGACGAGGCGCGCCGCAACGCGTTGAAACAGCCCCTGAAGCTGCCTTTCCCAGAGATGCCGGTTGACGTCCCACCC
>CAIZGT010000685.1 GCA_903932545.1 uncultured Rhodospirillales bacterium | reverse complement strand
GTTGCAACCACCCGCATGACGTTTGACGATGAATTTACCAATTTCACCTCATCATCTGATGGCAGTTCCGGATGGATGACCACCTACCCTTATCAAGGCGCCGCCGCGCACACGCTGGCTGGTAACAACGAAGCCGAGTATTATGGCGATGCCTCAAATGGGTTGAACCCATTCAGTCTGCAGAACGGTGTTCTGAGCATCACGGCAACCGCAGCCGGGCCATCCAACTCACTGGGTCTGCCCTATAATTCCGGCGTGATCACCACGGCAAAAGACTTCTCACAGACCTATGGCTATTTTGAAGTGCGCGCCGAAATGCCATCCGGTGCCGGGCTGTGGCCAGCATTTTGGATGCTACCGGCCAGCATCAACTACACCTCCGAACTCGACGTATTCGAGCAGTTGGGCAACGCTCCATCAACGATCTATTCAACCGTTCATGGCAGCACCAACGGCGTGTGGGCAGCCAATTCCCAAGCCTTTCAGGTCGCCAACACCGCGACCGGCTTCCACACCTATGGGGTGGATTGGGAGCCCGCGACGACAACCTATTATGTGGATGGCGTGGCCATCGGCAGCGCGCCGACGCCCAGCAGCATGAGCGATCCGATGTTCATGATTATCAATTTGGCCGTTGGCGGAAACGGCAGTTGGCCAGGTGCTCCCACTGGCTCCACGCTTCTGCCTGCGAGCCTGCAAATTGACTATGTCCATGCCTACGCCACAGCAAACACAAGTTTTGTTGGCGGCTCTGCGGCAATTCCAGCAGGCAGTGCTACCGCGATTGTCACCACGATTGCGCCAAATGTGCCCGCGACCGCGCCAGCGACGGCCCCGGTATCAGCGACCGGGACGCTGATGCTGCAGGTGTCTGAAGATGCTTGGAACGGCGATGCGCAGTTCCAAGTCAAGGTCGATGGCTCAGCCGTGGGCGGCGTTCAAACGGCCACCGCATCCCATGCAGCGGGACTGACCAACACCATCGCCCTCACCGGCACCTGGGCCAGCGGCGCGCATATTGTAGGCGTGGATTTCCTCAACGATGCTTACGGCGGCAGTGCGTCACAAGACCGCAATCTGTATGTCAGCGCTATCAACCTCGGCGGCGTGGCTGCGACTGGTGCGCCTGCCTCAATGACAGGAAATGGCACGGTGTCGTTCGCCGTCGCCGCCGTGAACCCCACCGCAACGCTCGTGACCAGCACGCCAGTCGGCACCACAGCAGCTCTCGTTTTGCAGGTCTCCGAAGACGCCTGGAGTGGGGACGCACAATTCCAGGTAACAGTCGATGGCACCGCTGTCGGCGCCGTGCAATCCGCCACCGCCTCACACGCCCAAGGTCTGACCAATACGATTACACTTAACGGCACCTGGGCCGCAGGCGCTCACACAGTTGGGGTGGATTTCCTCAACGACGCTTATGGCGGCAGCGCTGCTCAAGATCGCAATCTGTATGTCAGCGCAATCACCCTCGGCGGCGCGACAGCCACCGGCGCGCCAGCGGCGCTGTATAGCGGCGGCACGGTTTCGTTCGCCGTTCCGGCTGGCAGCACCACGACCACAGTCTCATCGGTTGTCACACCAACGGCTCCGGTCGCGACATCCAGCAGCGCTACCAGTGGGGCTTTGACGTTGCAGGTTTCAGAAGATGCGTGGACGGGCGATGCGCAATTCCAAGTCACGGTTGATGGCGTGGCCGTCGGCGGCGTGCAGACAGCCACGGCTTCGCACAGTGCCGGCCTCACAAACACTGTGACACTGGCCGGAACCTGGAATACTGACGCGCACACCGTCGGGGTGAATTTCCTCAACGACGCGTATGGCGGCAGCGCTACCATGGACCGCAATCTGTATGTCAGCGCGATTACCCTTGGCGGTGAAGCGGCGGGCGGTGCTCCGGCGGCACTGTTGGGCAATGGCAATGTCAATTTCCTAGTGCCTGCCCACTTATCGAACGTGTTGACACTCAACCTGTCCGAAGATGCGTATGCGGGCGACGCACAATTCACCGTCGCAGTGGATGGCGTGCAGCTCGGCGGCACGCAGAGTGTTACAACGCTGCATTCCAGCGGCAATGCGGAGGCGTTCGGCTTCAACCTTGCCCTTAGCGCGGGCACGCATGATGTGGCAGTTTGTTTCCTCAACGACGCCTATGGCGGCAGCGCCAACTTGGATCGAAACCTCTACGTGAACAGTGCGAGCTATGCGGGCACGCCAGTCATCGGGGCGGCGAGCAATCTGTGGTCTAACGGCACCAACCACTTCTCGGTTGTGGCACCCCCGACAGTCTGACCAAACTGGCAGGCGCTGGGTGTTTTCCGAGCCTGCCAGCCCGACTTCGCGACCGTCTATGAATTGGGATGCCATTCAGACGGGAGAGCGCGGCAATGATATCAAACGGCTCAAAGCTGATCGGCCGCAAGGTTGAAGCGTCCGACGGCGGCGTTGGTCGCGTGCACAATGTGGTGTTCGACGAGATCACCTCGCAAATGCGCTGGCTGATCGTGGAAACCGTTCATCCCCTTCCGCGTCGGCGCGTGCTGCTGCATCCCTCCGTGATGGGGGCGCTGGACAACGTCGGCGGCGCACTGCGCATTAAACTGCCACTCGCATGCATCGCGACAGCCCCTCGTTCGGTGCAAGAGCAGTCGATGTCAATGCAAATCGACTCACAAATTTCTGATTATCAGGATTAGCGCAGCAGCTTCTTACGCCTGATGCACGCGATTGTTCCGCACGTGACTGCTTGCATCAGTGCGCGCATTGGCATGTTTCAATCGTCATCAAATTGGCCGCTGGAGGCGCCGGCGTGACAGGCGACGCAATCACTTGCTGATTTGGCCTTAACAGCGGCAAGAGCTGTCGCCGCGACGCGGCCTTGGCCGTGCTTGCTGATCCAATAGGGGGTTTCAGTGATCCTCAGCGGCGTCTGAGTGGCAGATAAGCCTCTCAGCGCACGGTTATTGCGGCCAGCGGCGTCCGCGGCTGTGGTGGTGAGCAGATCAGCAATCTGCTTCGTCGTGGCCGAGTCCAACGCTGCATTCTCGCCGAAATGGTTGCCAAGGCTTGCCATCAAAGCCGTCCATGAACGGGCCGGTAGTTGCGAGGCGGGATAAACCATGTGGCAAGCCCCGCATTCCTTCGCCATGGCCACTTCAGGTGTGGCAGCGAAAGCGGGGACAGTGGTGAGGCTGGCCGCGATTGCGAATCCCAAGACGTGATAACGCATGTTCTGTTCCTTTCGTGAGCGGCAAGCGTGATTACTGGCCGACCATGAACGTGATGAAGTCGCCCTTTTCGAGCGGCGTGCAGGCGCGGCCAAGAACGCTGTCGCAATTGCGTCCAAACCATTTCTCTGTCTCTGCGGGTATGCTGTAACGATCGGCCTTCATCGATATGGCCATCGGCCCGATGGCTTTGCCTGCGCGAGTTTGGCCAGGCTTGGTGGGGTCTGCCGTATGGCATGTTGTGCAAGATGGCGTATCAGGCTTGCCGGTTGTGGATTTCGCCAAAAACAGGGTCTTTCCATGCTCGGCGGAGAACCCCGCGAAGGCTGGGTCAACGGCCTTCGCGAGTGTGGCGTAGGTGTCCAGTTGCGCCTGTTGTGCCGGACCGGGGGCGGCGACCGCCAGTGTTGCTGAGGCTGACAAAAATGCCAGTGCGGTCAATGTCATTCTCATGGACGTGCTTCCCTCGGAATGGAGATTTGTTGCGGATCAAAACGGCCGATAGCAGCGTCACGATGGCATGCCGAGCAGCTACTTTTGCCCCCCACTTTGGCAGATTTGAAGACTGCATCAGGCACGTCTTGATGCAGCCTTACCCAAGACGCTGTGGCGGTGATGCGCTGCGGGTCGGCTGGGTTGGCAATGCGAAACGCGTTGGCTGCGCGTGTGTCCCAATGCTCGGCGGAATTGGCCTGGAGCCAGTTTTCCAGCTGGGTCGTCGTGCTGATATCCAAGCTAGCGTTCTCGCCGAAATGGTTGGCGAGGTCTGCCATCACGGCGCTCCACGTCGCCGCTCCGGCCAGACTTGGCGGATAGGCCAGATGGCAGCTGCCACATTCCTTGGCATAGGTTGGGTCAAGGGCCACAGGTGGCACGCCGCGGGCGGGCAGGTCGGATAGATGTATCGTGGCGGTGAGCACCAGCGCCGCCAACATGGTTAAAATCGCCGCTGCAAGGAACGGGCGCGCCGTGGCTAGCGGCTCGACCGGCCCGGACGGAGCTGCCTTGCGTCCGGTGATCATCGCGCGGACAAGGTTTTCGCCAGACCGCCAGCTTTCGAAGGCGACGCCAGCAAGGTGGGCCGCAAGCATGAGGAGCGTGACGATTGCCAGTATCTCGTGGATTTGGCGCGCGCTCTGTCCCGTGGCGAAGCTGGTGGCGAACGCGAGTGGCCCCTGCTTGACGACACCGCCGAGCGTCACGATGCCGGTTATTGTCAACAGGGCCAGTATTGCCAGCAGGCCGTACACCATCAGTCCGCCGAACTGATTGTGTCCGAGATGCCGCGTGCCGCCGCCTGCCGCGATGTCGGCGACATGCTGACGCAACAGGGCCAGCGAGACGGGGAAGCTGCGAAACCGCGCATAGGTTGATCCAATCCACCCCCAGACGACGCGGAACACGATCAGGCATCCAACGAAGGCGCCTGATATCACGTGGATATCGAGCCAGTTCGGTGGGAAGAGAAAGCCAGTTGCGGCCGCGAACGTAACCGCTAGAACCAAACCCCAGTGAAAGATACGCACCAAGCGATCCCACACAATGATGCGGGCTGGGGCTAGCGGCTCATGCGAGGTCGAACGGTCCATGGACATGCTAGTGGTTTTTCCGGTCGTCCAACGCCGACCGGAAAGCGAAGCGATGCCACGCCGCATCCGCACCCACTTCGCGAAAATGCGTGGCGACCGCGAAATCCGTCGCAATTTTCGCTCGCAAGGCCAGTTGCGAACACATGACCAAGGTTTGATGGCTCGCACCCGCGATCTCGTCACGCCGGTTCTGCATTGTGGTTGGCTTTAGGGAGGTCGCGGTCACTTCGTCCCCTATCGGTTCAATGGCCGGGGAATAGGGACAAAATGCGAGACGGCAT
>CAIZGT010000684.1 GCA_903932545.1 uncultured Rhodospirillales bacterium | reverse complement strand
GACCGACGGTTCGCACCACTTGAGCGGCGACTTTTGCGGCGACCTGGTCCTCAATCTGCAGTTGGTCATTGACGAATTTGCGGGGTCGCGTCACTGTCAATACGCGCAGACGGTCGCGCACGCCGTTGATGGTGACCACTTCGCGGCGGTTCAGCCCGCTGATGGCGCCGGGCAATGGGTTGGCGGAGACTTCCACCACCGAAGGCCCGGCGCGGGTGATTGGGATGTCGATATCGGTCTCTTGTCCGATTTGCACCGGCAGTTCGACTGGGGTTTCGCCGTCACGCTTGAGTGTGAGCGTTGCGGTGCCGACGCTGCCGAGCAGGCCCGGAGAGACGCCGAGATCCTCCACCACCGCGCGCAGCTTCACCGATTGGCCGACGATGCCGTAGCCCGGTGCTGAGACGATGCGCACCCGCCGGTCGGTTTCCTCGCCGCGGGCGGTGAGCAACACATGCAGCGGGACGCCGTTGGGCAGGGATTTCGGAATGTCGTGCACCTGCCCATCAGTGACCATTACCACCCCGGCCAAGCGCGAGGGCTGGATATCGGCCAGGGCGTGGTCGATGGCGGCGAATAATTGGGTGCCTGCGGTGCCCGCTTCCGGCACCACCAACGTGCGCAGATCAAGGTCGCCAAGGGTGCGTTGATGCGCAGCGGCGTCGTTCTCCAGCGCCGCCCGCGCTTTGGCGGCCATGGCGCTGCGATCGCCAATGCTCATCGAGGCGGATTGATCGATTACGAGCAATGCGATGTCGGTTCTGCCCTGTCGTGTCTCCTGCACCACGCGCGGCCCGGCCAGCCAGAGCAGCATCGCGGCGAAACACAAAGCGCGCCATGTTGTGCCCGAGGCCCGCCGCCAACCGGCCAGCGCCACGGCGATCAGCGCCAGCGCGGCAAGTGTGAGCAGCAGCCAAACCGGCAGCAGAGGGGCGAAGCGCAAGGCTGTGATGCTGGTGGGATCGGTCATTGTCCGAGCCGCTCCAGCAGGGCCGGCACGTGCACCTGATCGCCCTTATAATTGCCGGTGAGCGCATACATCACGAGGTTGATCCCGAAGCGATACGCCAATGTTCGCTGTCGTGTGCCGCCGGGGATGGTCGCATATGGGTTGCGACCGGCGGTATCGATGGCCCAAGCCGCCGCCCAGTCATTGCCGCCGATGATGACCGGGGAGACTGAATCGTTGGTGCGATCTTCATCGCGCTGCACCCAGACAGTGCCGCCGTCGTAGCGGCCGGGGAATTCGTGCATGAGATAGAATGAGCGCGACAACACGTGTTCATCGGTGAGGGGCTTCAGCGGCGGGATGTTCAGCGCAGCACCAATCCGCGCCAAGGCGGCATCCGCACCGGGTGCAAACCCCTCGCCGCTGCCGGAGTTGCGAGTGTCGAGCAGAATGATGCCGCCATGCGCCATGTAGTCATCCAGCGCGCGGATGGCGTTTGGGGATGGCACGGCGTCGGCGGCGGCGATCGGCCAGTAGATCAGCGGGTAGAAACTGAGATCATCCTGGCCGGGCCGCACTGCAGCGGGGGCGGCAATCGCGGCGTTGGTGCGGCGATTGATGTAATCTGCCAAGCCGCGCAGCCCGGCACTGGAAATTGTGTCGCGCGTGTCATCGCCGGTGACGATATAGGCGAGATGGGTGGCCAGTGCCGGATTGTCTGCATCGCTTTGCGCCACGGCGGGCGAGGTTATCAACAGCGCGAGGGCTGCGATCCGCCACAGACCGCGCAGGCGCAAGGATATCAGCATGTCGAACACCAGCAGCATCATCGCGGCGGCCATCAGCCACGGTGCGATTGGCGCATCGTCGTGCTCGGTGCCGAATTGCGCCTCCTGCGCGCCCGAGACCGGGGGCGCTGCGGCAAGGGTTGCGATGCTGGCGCCGAGGTTGCGCGCCCGGCGGTTGTTGTCGCGGCCATAAAAGCCGGGCGGATAATGCGGCGAGGCTTGCGTGGTGGCGAAGCTGGTGGCCGCCAGCGCCAACGCCGCCGGGGGCGGTGGGCCGAGTTGGCCAAATCCGTCCAGGCTCTCACTCGGGGCCAAGGGGGCGGCATCGCCGAGGCTGTCATTGCCCACGCCATGTGCGAGGCCCACAATCCGGCGCAGCACATCAACGAACAGGCCGGACAAGGGCAGTTCGGACCAATCAGCGTTGGCGGTGACGTGGAATAGCACAATCCGCCCCGCCCCACGTGGCGCTGCGGTGATCAGCGGTGTGCCATCCTACAATCGCGCCCAGACTTGCGCGCCGGGCACCGAGGCGGGCGAGGCGAGGACTTGG
>CAIZGT010000683.1 GCA_903932545.1 uncultured Rhodospirillales bacterium | reverse complement strand
TGTATCAAGTGTAGATGAGGAGTGGTTGGCGTGTCGTTGTTGCTGGTCGGAATTGTTTGCAGGCGTTGGCGGCTGCAAGAAAAGAGCGTCGCGCGACATTGCGGCCCGCTCGCGGATCCGCAGGATGTCGCCCATTTGGTGAAGTCCATCGGGACGGCGACGCAGGCGCCGCTGTCAGCCTCGGACATGTTGCGTGCTAAGTCGGCGATGCGGGTGCTGCTGGTGGATGACAACGATATGGTGCGTGAGAGTATTGCGCGACGCTTGCGCATCATCGGCTATGATGTTGTGGAGGCGTCGAACGGGCATGATGCGAATCTTATCTTGCCGGACCGCATCGATATTTTGATCACCGATATCGTGTTGCACCAAGATATTGATGGCTGGGCGCTGGCCGAAATTGCGCGACGCATGGACCCCAACCTGCCATTGGTATTCATGAGCGGCTACATGAGTGCGCGGCAGCCAGACGTGATGGCCGCGGACGAATTGGCAAGTTTCATCCGCAAACCGCTACACTCCGCGGAGTTGCAGGCAGTGATCGCGGGGCTTCTGGCTCTACGCGAAACACGGCGACTGCGTGTTGAGCAGGTTTGATTGGCCGGGCGGAGGAGCAGCCTTAGCAGAGTGTGACGCAAACCTGCCTGTGCGACGTGAAGCTTGACTTCAATGTGACACAGGACCATACCGCCCGCCTCTTCCCCGTCGCCTCGCGAGTGTTCGCGCAGCGGCGCATTTTTCGTTGTGCGCTCGTGTGGCGCGATTGAGGGTGTTGTGTTCGACGCATTGTCTAGCAAATTGTCAGGAGTGTTCGACCGGCTGCGCCGTCGCGGCGCGCTGACCGAGCTCGACGTTGCTGAAGCAATGCGCGAAATCCGCCTCGCATTGCTGGATGCAGACGTTGCTTTGCCGGTGGTGAAGGATTTCATCGCGAAGGCGCGTGAGCGGGCCGTGGGCTCTGAGGTGCTCGACAGCATCTCGCCCGGCCAGCAAGTTGTTAAGATTGTGCATGACGTGCTGGTTGAAGCACTGGGTGGTGCTGGCGCGGTGCCGATCAATCTGAATGCCGTCTCGCCAGTGCCGATCCTTATGGTCGGCTTGCAGGGCTCGGGCAAAACCACCACGTCCGGCAAAATCGCGCTGCGGCTGTTCAAGCGGGACCGTAAAAAGGTTCTGCTCGCCTCGCTCGACACCCAGCGCCCGGCCGCACAGCTTCAGTTGCAGCAGCTTGCCGAACGGGCGGGCGTTGCCTCGCTGCCGATTATCGCAGGCCAGACTCCGCTCGAAATCGCCCGCCGCGCGATGGATACCGGCCGGAAAGAAGTGTTCGACGTCGTCATCCTCGACACCGCTGGACGTTTGTCCATCGATGAAGATTTGATGGAAGAAGTCCGCCAGATCAGGGCTGCCACCAACCCAGCCGAAACATTGCTCGTCGTCGATGCAATGACCGGGCAGGATGCGGTCAACACTGCGAAGTTGTTCAACGAAGCCGTTGGTATCACCGGCATCGTGATGACCCGGATGGACGGCGATTCGCGCGGTGGTGCGGCGCTGTCAATGCGGGCTGTGACCGGCGCTCCGATCAAGCTGACGGGTTCGGGCGAAAAGCTTGATGCGCTAGAGGATTTCCATCCGGAGCGTGTGGCTGGTCGTATCCTCGGCATGGGCGACGTGCTCGGCCTTGTTGAGCGCGCGTCGGAATTGGTCGATCAGGCCGATGCCGAGAAGATGGCCAAGAAGATGGCCAAGGGTCAGTTTGACCTGCAGGATTTCGCCGATCAGATGAAGCAGATCGGCAAGATGGGCTCGCTGTCGTCCATCCTTGGTATGCTGCCCGGCGGTGCCAAGCTGCAAGCCGCGGCGGGCGATGCCAAGCTCGACCCGAAATTGCTCGCCCGACAGGTTGCCATCGTCTCATCGATGACGCTGAAGGAGCGCAAGAATCCGGACATCCTGAAGGCCAGCCGCAAGAAGCGCATTGCGGCAGGTGCCGGGGTGACGGTGCAAGACGTCAACAAGCTGCTGAAACAATTCGACGATATGTCGGACATGATGAAGCGGATGAACAAGCTCGGGCAGAAAGGCCTGATGCGTGGTGGCATGGGCGCCCTGATGGGGCAGCGCGGCGCGCCACAAGGACGACGGCCTTTCTGACGATACCAACCCGGAGATGGGGCGATACAATCCCCATTTCCACTGACTTCAACCTTTGACGAACACGAACGGAGCTACACAGTTATGGGTCTCAAGATCCGCCTCGCCCGCGCAGGTGCCAAGAAGCGTCCTTATTACCACATCGTTGTGGCCGACAGCCGCAGCCCGCGTGATGGCCGCTTCATCGAGCGCGTTGGCAGCTACAACCCGATGCTCCCCGCCGAGCACGCTGACCGCGTGCGTTTGGTCGATGAGCGCATCACCCATTGGCTGAAGGAAGGCGCACTCGCCACTGACCGCGTTGCCAAGTTCTTGGGCAAGGCCGGCTTGGCGCCGATGCCGAAGTTCAACGAGCAGCCGATCCAGTCGGCTCCGAAGAAGAAGGCGCAGGAACGCGCCAAGGCCGCTGCGGGCGCATAAGGATTAGTTGTGCCGAATGAACGCATCTTGTTGGGCGTGATCGGTCGGACGCATGGCGTGCGTGGGCTTGTGCATGTGCACAGCTACACCGCAGACCCCAGCGACCTGACCGAATACGGCGTGCTCTCTGACGAGAGTGGTCGGCGCTTCCGGCTGCGTTGGCGCGGCGAGGGCATTGCCGAAGTGTTCGAGGTGATCGACCGCAAGCGTGTGCCGGTGGCAACGCGCGAAGCGGCGGTGGCTCTCGTCAACACTCGGCTCTACATCGCCCGCGATAAGCTGCCCGCGCCTGCGGAAGAAGAGTTCTATCAGGCCGATTTGATCGGCTTGGAGGCCTTCGACGCGGCGGGGATCAGCATAGGCAAAGTCGTTCAAGTGCATGATTATGGTGCGGGCACCTTTTTGGAAATCGGCACGCGCTTGCTGCCGTTCACCAAGGCCTGCGTGCCGGCGGTCGATGTGGCTGGTGGGCGGATTGAGGTGGTGATCCCGGTGGAAATCGAGGTCAAACCCGAAGACCAGGCCGCACATGCTGTTGATGCTGATGTGGCAGAGGCCGCAGAAGTTGCGAAGCTGCTGATGGGGGCACAACAGCAATGACCTATTCTTCAGCAACGTGGCGCGCGACCGTTATCACCCTCTACCCGGAAATGTTCCCCGGTCCGCTCGGCCAATCTTTGGCTGGTCGGGCGATGGCGAACAATATCTGGTCGCTCGAAGCCCGCCAGTTGCGCGAACACGGCCTCGGCCGTCATCGCGCGGTGGACGACACCCCGTTCGGCGGCGGCGCCGGAATGGTGCTGCGGGCGGATGTGGTGGATGCGGCTCTGACCGACTGCATGGATGAGCGCCCGGTTGTGGTGCTCACGCCGCGGGGCGCACCGCTCACCCAAACCACAGTGCAGAAGCTTGCCGCAGGGCCGGGCGTGATCCTGCTGTGTGGGCGGTTTGAGGGCATTGATCAGCGTGTGATCGATGCTCGCAACCTCACCGAAATCAGCATCGGCGACTATGTACTGTCGGGCGGCGAAACCGCTGCTCTCGTGCTGCTTGATTCCTGCGTTCGTCTGCTTCCCGGCGTGATGGGTGCGGCGGAATCGGGCGAAGACGAGAGCTTCTCGCACGGCTTGCTTGAATACCCACACTACACCCGCCCCGCTGAATGGCAGGGCATGCCGGTTCCAGAGGTTTTGCTGTCCGGCAACCATGCGGCGATTGCTGCGTGGCGGATGCAGCAATCGCAAGACATCACCCGCGCCCGCCGCCCCGATTTGTGGGCGGCC
>CAIZGT010000682.1 GCA_903932545.1 uncultured Rhodospirillales bacterium | reverse complement strand
GGATTGCCACGTCGCTCCGCTCCTCGCAATAACGGGTTGTTTTGCCAGATGCTCACCATCACAAACCTAACCGAAGCAGACCACCCCGCATGGGAAGCCCTATTTCGCGCCTATTGCGCGTTCTACAAATTTCCGATGCCGCAATCCGGGTTTGACCGTGCCTGGGCCGAATTCCAAAGCGAAGCCCGCATGCACGTCCGTGCTGCGTGGTTAGACGGCAAGCTCGTTGGTATTGTCCATTTCCTGTCGCATGCGAACACATGGGGAAAAGACGTCTGCTATCTGGAGGATTTGTTCACCAGCCCCGAAGCGCGCGGCAAAGGTGTTGCGCGGGCATTGATTGCGGCAGTGGAGAATTGGGCACGCGCCCAAGATTGCGGGCGGCTTTATTGGATGACGCACGAAACCAACACCACGGCCCGTGCGCTTTATGATCAGGTGGCGGAATATAAAGGCTTTATTCGCTACCAAACCGATTTGTAGGGTGGGATGCGCTTGCATCCCACCACCCTCACCAATCAGATCAGCCGGCGTTCTCAGCCACCCACTGGCGCAGAACGCTTTTCGGTGCCGCACCAACCTTCTTCGCCACCGGCTTGCCGTCGCGGAACATGATCAGCGTCGGAATACCGGTCACGGCATAGGTGTTCGGCGTCGCCGGATTGTCGTCGATATTGACCTTCGCCACCGTCAACTTGCCCGCGAATTCCTCGCCGATTTCTTCCAGCGCCGGGCCGATGGCCTTGCACGGGCCACACCATTCAGCCCAGAAATCCACCAGCACCAAGCCCTTCGCGCCGAGAACGTCGCTGGAGAAGGTGGCATCGGTCACCGCCACGGTATGTTCGCTCATTATGCCCTATCCTTGTCTTTCCGCGCGCCGTTGTAAAATTCGCCGCTTGCGTCTTGATGCTGTCATGTGGCCAGTCTGGCATACCAATCAAGCGTCAATCGTTGCGCCGGGAGCATAGCCGTCCAGCAGGCTTGCTGGCAGTTGGTCCGCTCTGGCGCCAACAGTCCATACCAATACACAGCAAATCTCTGATTCCGGAAAGATTTCTGCCAGCAACGCGCGGTAGGCCGCCATTTGGCGCAAATATAACATTGGCGTGTGGGCGGCTGAGGCGGGCGGGTTACGGTTGGTTTTATAGTCCGCTACCCAAACCCGGCCCGGGGTGATCGCGAGCCTGTCGATCAACCCGCCGATCACTTGGGTGCCGATGGTCCCCGACAGTGGCACCTCCGCACGGCTGCCGGGGCCGAACAACACGCCGAGTTCAGGGTGGCGCAGCACGGCGAGCACTTCGGCGGCAAGGCTCTGCGGCGTGCTGAGGTCAGGCAGGCTGCTGGTGATATGCCGCAACGCCGCCGCGTCCCACTCGGCTGCGGGCAAATCCGGGAGATGCTGCAGCAAACTATGCACCACCTGACCACGCCGGAATCGCAACCCGCCCGCATCGCGCGCCAGCAGCGGCGAGTCAGCGGCGGGAACGCTGCCCAGGCTCACCCCCTCCGGCCGACTTGGCGCCAGCGGTTGCGGCAACACCGGCTCTGCAGGTGCTGGGGCTGGCGTCCACAGCGGCGCACAACCGGCCCAATCCGGCAGTGGGATATGGCTGCGTATCGCGGACAGCTTGGCTGGCTTGATTGGCGCAGTCTGTGCGGTTTCCCAAACCCGGATCTCCGCCGGAAACCCATCACGCCCGCCCTCGAAAGCCTGTGATGCGATGCCCAAATGCTCGAAGCCGCGCTCAACTTGGCGATACCAGCAATTGCCGGGCGGTGCCTTTTTCGATTTCCAACCGCACACCAGCAGCCAATCCTCGGCGCGCGTCAGTGCGACATAGAGCAGCCGGTTTTCCTCCTCCATCCGCAGCGATTTGGTATCGTCGCGCAAGCTCTCCAACGCCCGGCACCGCAAGTCCTGGCTTGGGCACCAGACCGGGATCGATAGGCCGCTGATCGGATCATCAATCCAGGCAAGCCCATCATCATTGCGCCCCGCGCCGGTGGTGTCGGGCAAGATCACCAACGGCGCTTGCAAACCCTTCGCCCCATGCGCTGTCATGATCCGAATGGCGTACAGCGTCTCGCCCGAACCACCCTCCGCCTCGCGCTTCACCGAACTGGCGGATTGGCGCAGCCATTGCACGAAGCCTTGCAGCGAAGGCGGATGCGTGTGGGCGAAGCGCAGGCTGGCGGCCAGGAGTTCGTCCAACGGCTCGGCGGCTTCATGGCCAAAGCGGGCGAGCAGGCGAGCGCGGCCACCGAGTGGGCCAAGCGCCTCAGCGAGCAGCGCGTGAGGGGCCACATGATCCACACGGTTGAACAATTGCCGCAAAAATTCAGCGGCGAACTGGCATTCCGGTGCATCACTGCGCTGCAACGCTTGCCACAGCGTGCCTTTCGGGCGCGCCATCGCGAGGCCCATCAGCGCCCGATCATCCATCCCGCCCAGCGGCGAGGTCAGCACGCAGGCCAGCGCCAAATCGTCATTGGGCAGCAGCAGCGCATCGCACAACGCGAGCATATCGAGCACGGCAGGCTCAGCCGTCAGCACCATCCGGTCCAGCCCCGCCACCGGCACCCCGCGCGATTTCAGCGCGTTGACCAACGCGGCGCAGAACGCATCGCGCTTGCGGACCAGCACCAAAATATCGCCCGCCGCGAGCGGCCGCCCCTGGCTCGGCAATTCGCGGCGGGCGCTAAGCCAGCGTTTGATCGTCACTGCCAGCGTATCGGCGAGGATTTGGCGTGACGAGCGTTGGCCGCGATTGGTGTGCGGTGCGTCCCACAGATCGGTGTCGTCATCCTCGCTCGGGGCTTCGGCGAGCGGCCAGAGTTCAACGCGGCCCGCAACCCCGGCGCGGTTCACCACATGGCGCAAGCTGCCAGCATCCGCCACGCCGCGCGCCGCCTCAGGATCGGCAAACACCGCGTCAGTCAGGCCCAACACCGGCTCGGTGGAGCGGAACGACACATCAAGCGGCACATCCCGCCAAATCTGGCCGCCATGTTTGACCGCATTGCCAAGCTTGCCGCGCCAAACCTCAAACGCCTCCGGGTCAGCGCCCTGGAACCCATAGATCGACTGCTTACGATCCCCCACCGCAAACACCGAGCGCGGCCGATTGGACTGCGCGCCCTCACCGGCAAAGAACTCGCTGGTGAGCTGGCCCGCAATATCCCATTGGCCGGGAGAGGTGTCTTGCACCTCATCGAGCAGCAGATGATCCAATCCACCATCAAGTTTGAACAACACCCAGGCGGCACCCGGATTGGTGAGCAGCTGGCCAGTGCGTTGGATCAGATCATCGTAATCCAGCCGCCCTTGCTGCGATTTCCCTTCCGCATAAGAGGCCAGCACCGGGCGGGCAAGCAGCAGGAAGGCGGTGGCGATCGGCGCCAGGGCGGCGGCTTTTTTGCCGTCGATGATGTCGAGCAGCCGCGCGGCTTCGGCGTTGATCGCCTCTTCCAGCACAACGTCTTGTCCAGCTTTCGTGTGGTGGCGGAAGTTGCTGAATTTCGGCTCGTCTTTCTGGGTCAGGAAGGTCGCGCACCATTCGTCAAAGCAGCCCGCCCGCTCTGCCCGCTGCACGCCCATCGTATCGAGCAGAACTTGCCCGGTTTTCGGAAAAGTCACGCCTTTTAGGCCAACGAGGGCAGTGCCAACCCGTCGCCATATCGCTTCGTCCATCCCGCTCATCGCTGCAACAGGATCGAAATCCCGCGCACCCAACGCCCGCCGCATCGTCGCCAGCAATGCCTCCGGCGAGAGTTGCGCAAGGTCCGCCACCGCATCAGGCTTGCGCTGCAATTGCTGCACAAGCCCGCCGAAGGCCTCCAGGCTCGCCCAGCCCGCCAGCACATCCAGTTGCGGCTCAATCCGGCGCTCAGTCGCCCGGCTGAGCATCGCCTCCCGCGCGTCTTGCCACGCCAATGCGGTGTCGCGGTCATCGGCGAGGGTGAAATGCGGCGAGAGTTGCGCCTCCAGCGGAAACCGGCGCAGCAGCGATTGGCAGAAGGCGTGGATCGTGCCGATCCGCATGCCGCCCGGCAGATCAAGCACGGTTGCGAACAACTCACGCGCGGTCTTGCGCAACTCTGGCGTGGGCGAGACGCCAATCTCCGCCAATTCGCCATCAAGCGTTGCATCGTCGAGCGTCACCCAACCGCCAAGCCGCTTCTGCAATCGCATCGCCATTTCAGCCGCCGCCGCCTTGGTGAAGGTAAGGCACTGGATGCGCCCCGGCTCGGCCCCGCCCAGCATCAGCCGCAACAGCCGGTCGGTCAGCAGCTTGGTCTTGCCCGATCCCGCCGAGGCCGAGACAAAGGCCGAAACGCCGGGATCAGACGCCGCGCGTTGGGCTGCTGTGGCGCGGGCGAGGGGGGATAATTCGCTCATTCGTCCTCGCCCCGCGCCCATTCCGCCACCCGTGCGAGTTGCGCATAATCCGGGAAGCGCGGTTTGAAATCAGGATGCGGCTGCGCAAGGTATGGCGTGTCCAGGGTTTCGAACTGTTCCACCCGACGGCACAACGCAGCCAGCGCATCAGCCGCTGCTTGTGTGATCTCACCCAATGATTTGAACGGCGCCACAACCTTCCCCGGCTCGCGCGCGCCTGCCAGTTTCCAATAGGCGAGTTCGCCGGTGTCGCCCTGCCAATCCGCACCAAATCCTCCGCGCGCCAGCATCGCCGCCTCAAGCGTCAGTTGCGGGCGATAACCGTCCACCACCTCTTTCGGATTGGGGGCAGCGCCGGTCTTGTAATCCAACACCGAGAGCGTGCCATCCGCGCGCCGTTCAATCCGATCCGCCCGCCCGGTCAGGCGAAAGCCACGCCCAATGCGGAGATCGATCGCCCCCTTGCATTCGGCGAGCACTTCCACAACGCCAAGCTGCCGCCTGCGTGTGCGCTCCGTTGCATCAATCCAATCCGCAATCAATTTCAGCCGGGGCCGCCACCACGCCGCCAGCGCCGGGCGAAAATTATGATCGAGCAGCGAGGCTTGCATCGTCTCATGCAACTGCGCCGCCGCATCATCCGGCCACGTCGCGCCAACCCGGTTGAGCAGCCGGGCGATCCCGTTATGTACAACCGTGCCGTAATCCGCCTGATCGGTCGCTTGTTCGAGCGGGTCGAGTTTCTCCAAGCGCAGAATCCGCCGCGCATAAATCGCGTAAGGGTCCGCCAGCCACGTCTCAATCTCCGTCACGCTCAACTGTGTCGGCCGCATCGCCACCGGCGGGCAGGGGCGTGGCGGCTTGGCGGGGCGCGGCCCGCTATCTGGCTGATCAAGCAGCCGCGCCCAATGCGCCGCCGGATGGCCGGGCAGCGGCGTTTTCAAAAATGCGGCAAGGCGGGTGAGCCATCTCGCCGGAACAGCGGGCGCGTTGTCGCGTCGGCGTGGGGCGGAGAGCACGGCCATCCCGGCGCTGGCGGCCAATGTGACGAAATCATGCGCGGCTTGGCCCACCATCTCCTCCGGGCTGCGCAGGCCAAGCTTGGTGCGCATCTGACGGCTGAGCCAAGGGCCGGGGTCGGTGGCTGGTGGCCAGACGCCTTCCACAAGCCCGCCCAGCACCGCCACATCCACCGATTGCAGCCGGGCTTCGAGCAAGCCCCAAATGAAGATGCGCGGATGCAGCCGATCCGTATCGCGCCCGCGCAACGCCCTGCGGCCCCGCACGGCGATGCCTTCCAGCAGCGCGTCGAGCAGCCCTGGCAGAACGGCCAGATCCTGTTCCGGCAATCTGTCGAGCACGGCCAAAGCGGAAGACAGCGTCTGCGCCAACGCCTCGCCCTCCTCGCCTGCCCAAAGGCGCGATGGGCCTGAGATTGTGTCGGTCGCCGCCAGCGCCTCGGCGGCTTCGATCAGCCGCGTGATCATCAAGTGTGGTTCCGCCATCTGGCGCGGCTCAGCGAACAGGCGCAGCAGCGGTGAGATTGCGGCCTCAAATGCCGTGAGGAATGCGATATGCGACGGCACTTCGCCCACCGCGCGGCGCAAGCCGGTGATGCCGGGCGGCGGCTTCGGGCCTCGCAGCGCCAGCGCCTCAATATCGCGCGCAGCTTGGCGGCATTGCCCGCTGGCGAGACCGGCGGCGGCCAGCGGATGCTTCAGCAACGCGAGCAACGCAACCGGGGCGAGGTTGTCCACCACCGCTTGGGCGAGCAAGCGCAGGAACACCGCTTGCGGCGTGTGCGCCAGCGCCTCGCCCGCGCTATCATCGGCCACCACGCCGAAGCGCAAAAGCTCAGCGGCCACGCGGGTGGCGAGTTGGCGGTCCGGCGTGATCAACGCCGCGCGTTTGCCCGGCGTTTGCAGCGCATCGCGCAGAATCAGCGCGATGGCCACCGCCTCGTGTTGCTGGTCGTCGGTCTCCAGCAGAAACAGCCCATCGGTGCTGAATGGCTGGGGCTGCATCCATTTGTGCAGATCATCGGCGGGCAGCAGCGCCTGTTCTAACAGGCTCAGCCGCAGCGGCGGCGCAGTCTCAGCAGATTTCCAGCGCGCAACATCGCCGAATTCCGCCCCCATGCGGGCCAGCAGATCAAGCAACCCGGCCTGATAATGCGAATCCTCCACCTGCTCTGGGGGCGTGTCAGACAATCCGGGCAAAATCACCATCCCATGCGCAAGATTGGCAACCACCCGCAGCAGCCCGGCCACCGAGGCGATGCCGCCGGTTGCCCCCGCCACCCACACCGGCTCCTGTGGCGGAGTGTTCTGCCACGCCGCAGTCTGTGCCCGCAGCAGCGCCACCGCGCGGGCCTGCGGGTTCATCAGCCCCTCATCCGCTAAAAACTGCGGCCATGCGGCGGTGACGATGTTGAGAAAATCCAGCGTCGTTGTCCAATGCTCCGCCAGTGCACCATCGGCCAACGCGCGCAAACCGGCATGCAGATCGGCAATCTCAGCGCGCTCCGCGTCATCCATCAGCCGCGCCAGTTCACGCGCCAGCAGCCACGCCTGATCGGCACGCGATGCGCCGCCGATCTGTTTGGCAAACGGTGGGATCAGACGACACAGCTCAGCAAGCCTGCGCATCTCCTCAATCGCGGGCGGCAAATCCAGCGCGCCGTGCAAAGCCAGCGGCGCTTCATCCAGCGCGCCCAGTGCTGTGATGCGCGGCAGCAACATCGGCCTGCCACCCGAGACGCGCAGAAATGCCTCCGCCAATTCTCGCGCAGCACGGCGCGTTGGCAGCAAAATCAGCCCACGCCCTGGCGCATAACCGCGCTCAAGCCATGCCTGCGCCACCCCGTCGAGAACCGACGCATGCGCGGGCAGGGTGGCGAGATTCATGTGGTGGCACCAACCACTGCGCCGTGTAGAGCAAATTCAGCATCAGCGAGATCGGTGGGGGTGGAGAGGTGGAACCACAACCCATCGTGCACAATCGCGCGCAACCGCCCGGCCTCAATCGCGCGGTCCCACAGCATGTTCATACTGAACCGGCCCGGCTCAGCGGTGGCGACGAAGCTAGGACGCAGAATTTGCAGCCCGGCATAGAGATACGGCACAATCTCCAACTCTTTCGGCCGCCGCACAGCGCCCAGCGGGTCCAGCACGAAATCGCCCAATCCAACCTCGGCCTGCACCTGATAAGTGCGGTGGAACAGCAGCAAAACGTCGATATCATCGTCCCAAGCCTGCGCCATGCGCCCCAGCGCCGGAGAAGGCCCGTCGAGCCACACCGAGTCGCCGTTCACAACGAAGAACGGATCATCGCCCAGCAGGCTCAGCGCCGCACGCACACCGCCGCCGGTTTCCAACAGCTCATCTTCATGGTGGATGTGAATGCGCGGCGTCTCGTTGCGCGCGGCCAAATGCGCCTCCAGCCGGTCCGCCTTGAAATGGGTGTTCACCACCACATCGCGCACCCCAGCATCGGCCAGTCGGTCCAACGCGAGATCAATCAGCGCGCGACCGCCAAGCGGCAGCATCGGCTTTGGGGTCTCGTTGGACAACGGCCGCATGCGTGTGCCAAGCCCAGCGGCCAGCAGCATGGCACGGGTGGGTTTCGTGCTCACAGCCGCCCCTCCCAGCCGATCAGGCCCGCAACACGGCGGCCCTCGCCGTCCGGGCGCAGGCTGATGCGCAAGGCGCCTTCCGGTGTCAGTGAACCCAAACGATCCGGCCATTCCACCAGCACAATGTCGTCCGCTAACTCATCCCAGCCCAGTTCCTGCACTGAATCCTCGCCTTCCAATCGCCAGAGATCAAAATGATGCACCGGGCCCAGCCGCGTTGAATAGCTCTGCACCAGCGTATAGCTCGGGCTTGGCACATCAAGCTGTGGGTTACCACTCGCCGCCCGCAGAAACGCGCGGGCGAAGGCGGATTTGCCTGCGCCGAGCGGGCCGGTGAGCAAAATTGCATCCCCCGGCTGCGCCAAATCGGCAATGCGGGCGGCAAGCGCCTCGGTGGCGGCGAGGTTGGGCAGAATCAGCTCTTGCATGCGCCCAATGTTGCGCTGGCCGGGCGCACAAAACAACGGTGCAGCGCGCAAGGTGGATTGGCCAGACTGATCTGTCTTGATATGATGGCGCGATGAGCACTTCCCCCACCCATACCATCGACGTCGCCATCATCGGCGCAGGCCCAGCCGGTCTGTTCGCCGCCTTTGAATGCGGCATGTTGAAACTCTCCAGCCTGTTGATCGACGCCCTTGGCGAAGTCGGCGGGCAGTGCAGCGCGCTGTATCCGGAAAAACCGATTTACGACATTCCGGCCCATCCTGCGATTGAGGCGGGGGATCTGATCGCCAATCTGGAACGCCAGATCGAGCCATTCAGTGTCCCGCGTCTGCTCGGCCGCCGGGTGGAGACGGTCAGCGGCGCAGCAGGCGCGTTCATTTTGGGCACTGACCAGGGTGAGACGATTGCGGCAAAGGCGATCATCATCGCGGCCGGCGCTGGCGCGTTCGGCCCAAACCGACCGCCGCTTGAAGGCCTGCCGGATTTCGAGGCGACCGGCGCCGTGCAATATTACGTCCGCCGCAAGGAGGATTTCCGGGGCAAGCGCGTGGTGATCGCCGGCGGTGGTGATTCAGCCGTAGATTGGGCGCTCGGCTTAAAAGACATCGCAGCCTCCGTCCAAGTGGTCCATCGCCGTCCAAAATTCCGCGCAGCACCTGAAACCGCCGCCCAACTCGACGCCGCCGCGAAGGCGGGAGAGGTGGAGATGGTGATTCCCTACCAACTCCACGCGCTCCAAGGCGAGGCTGGCGTGTTGAGCGCAATTGAGGTGATCGACCTTGACGGCAAAATCCGCGCGCTGCACGCCGATGTGCTGCTGCCATTCTTCGGCCTGTCGATGGATCTCGGCCCAATTTCCAGCTGGGGGCTGGAACTTGCCAAGCACCACCTCGCCGTTACGCCCGCCACCTGCGAGACCTCCACGCCAGGGATTTTCGCCATTGGCGACGTGGCAACTTACCCCGGTAAGTTGAAGCTCATTCTGCAAGGCTTCTCAGAAGCCGCGATGGCCGCACATGCGATCCATCCCATCGTTCACCCCGATGTGGCACTGCATTTTGAATACTCCACTTCCAAGGGCGTTCCGGCTGAATAAAGCTTCATCCAACCGAGCCTTTGATTTGCCATGTGGCGGTGCCAGTTTGCAGCCATGACCAGACGCAAACTCCTCACCGCCACGCTGCTCATCAGCTTGGCCGCCCTCACCGTGCAAGCCGCCCCGCGCCCGGCGCCACTGTCCGCCCAAGATCAGGCAGATATTTCGCGCATCGAGGCCTATCTGAACGGGCTGCATGCTTTGCGCGCGCGGTTCCTGCAAGTCGGGCCAG
>CAIZGT010000681.1 GCA_903932545.1 uncultured Rhodospirillales bacterium | reverse complement strand
GTTCCTGGGTGCCGGCGTTGTTGGTGCCGGCGTCCGCGTTGGGTAGGTTGTTCTGGACCGAGACGGTATTGGCGGCCTCGCTGGATTTGGACGAATTCGTCACATTTTGCTGGCTGCGGACAACTTGACCGTCTGGGTCATAGCGCTCCTGCGTTTCGTGGATTTGATCATAATCATAGTCAATGCTCGCCTCGACGCGGACATGGCCTGGGCCGAGGCTGCGTTCCAGCATCTCCTCAATTGCGCGCGAGAGACGCATTTCGTTGGCCCGCCGCGTATCCTCGACCGTGGCCAGCGTGGCAGCAGGGCCGACTGGCTCCCCAGCTTGGGCGAGCAGATTGCCACGCGTATCCGTGACCGCGATATTTTGTGGCCGCAATCCTGGCACGGCTGCCGATACGAGGTTGAGGACGGCGCGCACAGCTTCCTTGTCCAGCCGCGCTGCCCCCTGCATTGTGAGTTGCACGGAGGCTTGAGCGTCTTGCTTGTCACGCGCAAATGGCTCGCGCTTGGGCAGCACCAGATGCACCCGCACCGCCTTGACACCCTGAATACCGCGAATGGTGCGCGCCAGTTCACCCTCCAGCGCGCGGGTTTGGTTCAGCGCCTGCTGGAACGAACTGGCGGTCAAATTGTCGCCACGGTCGAAAATCTCGTAGCCGATGGAACCACCACTCGGCAGCCCCTCCTTGGCAAGACCAAGCCGGGCGCGCGCCACCTGGTCAGACGCCACCAAAACCTGAGAACCGCCGCCTGCCAATTGATGCGCGATCTTCTGACGATCCAGCACATCCGCAATTTGGCTGGCTTCACGCAGATCAAGCTCGCCATAAAGCAATGCCATCTGCTCGTTAGTGCCGTGCAGAGACAGCACGGCGAGCAGGCCCATCATTGCCACGGCAACGGCCGCCAGTGCCGCAAGTCGGGCCACGCCGAGCGATTTCAGGCCGTTGAGCAGCGGGTTCATTGGAAGCCCACTTTGAGCGAATGGGCCGAGCGCATGCGATGATCTGCCACGTGTTCTGCCTTTGGGCGGTTTTGCCGTCAGGCCACGATATCGGCAGGCTGGTGAACAGGCGGTTAACGCCAGCTAAGACTGGGCAAATTTTGCCCAGTCCGCATTGCGCCGCTTAATTCAGCATGGATTGTACGTTGCTGATCGGGTCACTCACCGCGCCCATTTGGATATCCAACGACGTGCCGCTGCTCACAACACCGCTGACTGTCCCGATGGCGTTGAATGCGATGGTGGTGGCAGCGCCTGAGCTTGGAACGTTGGTGACGGATACTTTGTAAGCTCCGTCCGGCTGCGTTATCCCGCTCGCATTTTTGGCGTTCCACGTCCAGTTGTTGATGCCTTGGCTACCACTTACCGTCGCGCTATTCAGCAAATTGCCGGTACCGTCATAGACCGAGATTGCCACGTTCTGACTTGCAGGCAGGGTGAATTGAATGCCACCGCTGCCGTTTTGGACCGGCATATCTGAGCCAGACACCGCCACCTTATGCCCCACCATCGCCGAAGATTGTATCATGCCAGTCTGTTGGGTGAGTTGAATCAATTGGGTGAGGCTGGAATTGGTGGTGATTTGCTGCTCCACCCCAGAGAACTGCACCAATTCCTGGGTGAAAGTGTTGGCGTCCATTGGGCTTGATGGATCCTGGTTTTTCAACTGCGTCATCAGCATCTGCAAAAAACCATTGTAATTGTTCGAAAGCTGGCTGAGCGCATTGCCAGATGTGCCATTGGCCGTTGCGCCGGTTGAAAGCTGCGATTGTGCGGCGGCAGTGGCAGTGCTGGACAGCGAAGGGGATGCTAGGCCGCTGGTGGAACCAGACATGATTGATCTCCTGGAGCAGAATTAGGCGGTGATGTTAAGGCCGGATCGGGGAAGCTGCACGGACGAGCCGCCGTCTTCAACAGGTTCATCGGCAACGCCGAATGCAAAGCGACGCGATGGGGCAAACGATCTTGGATCCGGCGGCCCTTGGCCAAATCCTGAGGACGGGCCGGAACCTTGCTGTGCGTCAGTCTGCAAGCTGGGGGTGAGCGCAGTGGGTGATGCCTCGGCGGGCATGTTCGGGGGCGGGCTGAGATGGAAACTGACATTGCGCGCCTCCGCCCCGGTTGCTGCACCAATCCCGGCACGGTCGAGTGCATGGCTGAGTTGGGCGCTGTCTTGCTGCAACAATGCCAGAGTCTCGGGACGCTCGATAATGAGGCTCACTTGCACGCGGCCTGCATCCACTGGCGTGGTGATGGCGATGGTGATGTGCCCGAGTGATTGCGGGCTGAGTTGCAGGCTCATCCGCGTGCCATGCCCGTCTTGCGCGATCTGAACCAAAGCAGGCGCAATTTGTGGAATGATCGCATGAGCGGCGGCAGAGGGCGTGGCGGGCATGGCGGGCGTGATCTGCGACGGCGTGGTCCGGCTGATTGGCTCTGGCATGAGTTGCACAGCATCGGATGCAAGCGGTGTGATTGCGCTGGGCGGTAAGTGTGCCTCCGCGATGGTAGGCGGCGTGGGAGTTGGTTCATTGGACGGTGGCGAAAGTGACGGCACCGGGATCTCGCTCGCTGGCGGTTTGGCACTTGTGGCAGCGAGGGCTGCGGTGGCCTGTGGCAATATCGGCTCCGCTGATGATGTCGGCGGATTTGGCACAATGGATGTGGTGCTGACTGGGTCGGGGGGCGCCAAAATTGCGGCTGGCAACTGTGGGAGCATGG
>CAIZGT010000680.1 GCA_903932545.1 uncultured Rhodospirillales bacterium | reverse complement strand
TCCCGCATGATATCAAGGGCCAGGGCATCTACGCCTATGTCACCCTGGTATCGGACGTGGAGCCGAGCGAGGCGCTGCGGAAGGAACTCGTCGCCTGGGTCCGCAAGGAAATCGGCCCGATTGCCACGCCGGACGCGATTCAGTGGGCACCCGGCCTGCCGAAAACCCGCTCGGGCAAGATCATGCGCCGAATTCTGCGCAAGATTGCGGCGAATGAGACGGATGGGTTGGGGGATACCAGCACGTTGGCCTATCCGGGTGTGGTGACGGATTTGATTGATAACCGTGTAGGCTAGATCCGCGTAGGGTGGGATTGCGCCAGCAATCCCACCACCTCGCGCGTGGCGTTTGTGGAGAAGATTAAAGCTCTGACGTCAAAATCCGGTAATGTAATTCTGTCGCGCAAACCCACCGATTGGGACAATTTCATCGCCGCCGCCAAGGGGGTTGAGGGACCGGCAGACTTCCTCGGCCCAGTATAACGCGCGCAAGGCGAGCAATCCCGTGATCTGCTCGATACCAACATTATCAGCCACCTAATCAAGCAGCATCCCAATGTTTTGCGCCGCGCGATGGCGGTGCCGATCAGTGCGCTGTGCATCTCGGCCATCACTGAGGGTGAAATCGCTTATGGCTTGGCCAAACGCCCGGACGCAAAGCGACTGCACCGCATAACGGCGGAGATCCTCAAACGGGTGGACGTGCTGCCGTGGGGCCGCGAAGCCGCCGCGGAGTATGGGCGGTTGCGAGCGATGATGCAGCGGGGCGGGCTGGTGCTCGGAGCGCTTGACCTGCTGATCGCGGCGCATGCGGTGAGTGAGGGCGCGGTATTGGTGAGCAATAACCGGGCGGTTGGGATGGTGGCAGGGTTGGTGGTTGAGGATTGGACCGCGGCACCATAGCTCGCATCGTTGATGCGTACTACAGCCCCCATACGTATCCGCCCGAACGAGCGCGCCCAGCATCGCCATCACACATCGCCATCACACATCGCCACCACACATCGCCGCCACGCCTACCGCATCGTTGAGAGCATTCTCTCCGCTGCCACGGCACTATCGCCGTGCTGCGTCACAGCAATGAATATCGGCGTAACAGTCTGATAAAACGCCAAAGCGTCAGACGAATTTATACCGCCCTCTCAACAAAGTAATATTTTATCGCGAGTGGCATTTTTTTGTCATCTAGGCCGTCGATAAAATGATGGATTTTCGCTAAACAATGATTTACATTCTGGTTATCCAAACAAAAATATCGGAGTTACAACATGCGGCGTTTGCTGTCGGTTATGTGTACCCTGATGACTGTAATTATTGTAGATATTTCATCGCATTACTCTCATGCCGGGGTTGCTCCAATCCCGTCTGAACCCGCCTTCGCGATGACCGAAGCCACATGCTCTGTTGCGGGCGTGTTGACCGAACAAATGCCGCATATCGATTGATCTTCATCGGCCTCTATTGCAGGAGACACCGCCATGACTGACCAACTGCCCGATATCGACCTAATCATCCGCCAAGCTCGCAAGGATCGTGATGCAGCGATTGGCGCATGGCTCAACCAAGCCTCTCACGCAGCATCACGCTGGAGTGGACGCGGCGTCCACCAAATCTTGGTGCTGATCGCCAGTGTCGCATCCTTGCTGTCACGCACTGGGCGCGCCTGAGACGCCTCTCGTCCCGCCTGAAGAGGAGAGACCGGCATGCGCTCACCATTAGAGCCGACGGATAATTTTGATCACATCCTGCGCGATGCCCGCGCCGAACGTGCTCGGATGGCGATGCTGTGGGGGGAACAGGGCAGCTCAGCGTTCAAATCCTGGATGGCGCGCTATCGTTGGCAATTGTGGCTGATCGCAGCCAGTCTCGCCTCTGCGCTGTCATTCGCCCATGGCAGTGATTCGCACGCGCTGCCGATCATGCTCGCCATTGGGATCGCGGCAACGGCGAGCAGTATCGGCGGGTTCGCCTTCTCGGCGATTGCTGGGGCAATCCTGTTTCATCTGTCTGATGACACCGTGCAGGTGGTGCAGATTATGATCACTTGCAGCATCGCCAATCAAACCGCGATGGTATGGCGGATCCGGCGAACGATTTCGTGGGACGATCTCAAACCTTTTTTGCCCGGCGGATTTCTCGGCGTGATGGTCGGCGTGGCGCTGCTGCTCACGGTGGACCGAACCACCTACACCCATGTGCTGGGCATGTTCCTCGCGTGCTATGGCGGGTTCATGCTGATGCGAAAACATCGCGTGGTGCAGATCGAGCACTCCGCCCTCACCGCGTTGGCGGCGTTCCTCAGCGGTGTGGCGGGCGGTGTGGCTGGGTTCCCCAGTGCGTTCATCGTGCCGTGGTTGGGGTTGAAGGATTGGGACAAAACGCGCCAGAGGGCGCTGTTTCAGCCGTTCATTTTGATCATGCAGGTTGCAGCGATGCTGGTGATCGCCTTCGCCCCGCACAGCGCAAGCCGCCATAGCGGGTATGAAATCGCCGATATTCTGTTCATCCCGCTTTCACTGCTTGGGACCACGCTGGGCTTGGGCCTGTATGGGCGGTTGTCCAACCACCAATTCGCCCGCGTGATGAACGCCACTCTGATGGCGGCGGGGATCGCGTATCTGCTGTAGTGCGCATCAGTGATGCGGGCTATGGCTGGCTCACCCGGCCAAACACCGCACCAATCGCCACCGGGAAACTCACCCCGAACACCACATCAAGCACCTGCGCCAGCTCCTCCGGCGAGCCGATCACTCGTTCCTCCGCCACCACCCTAATACACGTCCACCTAATAGAATAAATATAAAAGAGCCTAAAATAGTCATCAATCCCACCCCACTTACCCTCTTCTCATGCAACATCTCCCATATACCAAAG
>CAIZGT010000679.1 GCA_903932545.1 uncultured Rhodospirillales bacterium | reverse complement strand
CCAATCATCAGCAGGCCGATACCGGCACCAAGATGATCCATATCGGCAAGAACACGTCGAGCACCATCGTATCGAAGGGCATCTCGGCGGGCCGCTCGAACAATACCTATCGCGGCTTGTTGAAGGTGCTGACGAAGGCGGAGAATGCGCGTAACTTCACCCAGTGCGACAGCTTGCTGATCGGTGATCAGTGTGGCGCGCATACGGTGCCGTATATCGAAACCCGCAATCCGACGGCCAAGCTCGAACACGAGGCAACCACCAGCAAGATCAGTGATGATCAGCTGTTCTATTGCCGCTCGCGTGGGCTTTCGCAGGAAGACGCGGTGGGGATGATCGTCAATGGTTTCTGTCGTGATGTGCTGAAGGAACTGCCGATGGAATTCGCAGTCGAGGCGCAGAAGCTGCTCGCGATCTCGCTTGAGGGGTCTGTTGGGTAGGGTGCGTTCTTGTCGCACCTTCGCGGTTCGGATTTTGGGTGGTGCGATAGGATCGCACCCTACGAGTTGAGGAAGAGTTTTATGTTGGAAATCAAAGGCCTCACTGCCGCCATCGGCGACAAGCAAATCCTGAACGGCCTCGACCTTGTCGTGCCGCAAGGTGAAGTGCATGCCATTATGGGGCCGAACGGCGCGGGCAAGTCCACGCTGTCCTACATATTGTCAGGTCGTCCGGGCTATGACGTGACCGGCGGTTCCGCCACGTTCAACGGCACGGATCTGCTCGAATTGGAGCCGGAAGAGCGCGCGGCTTTGGGCGTGTTTCTGGCGTTCCAATACCCGGTGGAACTGCCCGGCGTTGGCAACGCGAATTTCCTGCGCACCGCGCTGAACGCTCAGCACCGTGCGCGCGGTGAGGCTGAAGTTGATGCGCCAACCTTCCTCAAGCTCGCACGTGCGGCGATGAAGAAGCTGTCGATGCCGGATGACATGCTCAAGCGCAATGTCAATGTCGGCTTCTCCGGCGGTGAGAAGAAGCGCAACGAGGTGCTGCAGATGGCGATTCTGAAGCCGAAACTCGCCATTTTGGACGAGACCGATTCGGGGCTGGATATCGACGCGCTGCGCATCGTGGCCGACGGCGTGAACGCCCAGCGCGGGCCGGAATTCTCGGCGCTCGTGATCACCCATTACCAGCGTTTGCTTGAATACATCGTGCCGGATCGGGTGCATGTGCTCTCGGCTGGCCGCATCATCCGCTCCGGTGGGCCGGAACTGGCGCTAGAACTCGAAGCGCATGGTTACACCGAAATCGTGGCGAGTGCCGCATGAGTGCCGCGCTGAAAAACTCTGCGCTGGACGTGGCGGCGCAAGCGTTCCTCACCCGATATGCCGGTCTGCGTGCCCGGCTGCCCGGCAATCTGAAGGCGCGTGACGCTGCCGCAGCGCGCTTTGCCGAAACCGGCTTGCCCGGCCCGCGTGAGGAGGCGTGGCGCTACACCTCGCTGCGCCCGTTGGCCGATACCGCCTTCGCCGAGCCGCTGACGCCGGTGGAAGATTGCGCTGGGCTGCTCGCGAAGCTGCCGAAGATTGACGCGCCGGCAATCGACGCGCT
>CAIZGT010000678.1 GCA_903932545.1 uncultured Rhodospirillales bacterium | reverse complement strand
GGGACATCTAGCCTATCCCAGCGCGGTATCAACGTCCCCGCTGCCTATACCCGCGCCTATGCGTCTTTCGGCATTAAGGTGGTGGTGGCCCCACAGATACCAAACAATTGGGCGAGCCTTAAGCCGTTCCGCATGAACATTCCGGAAGGCTGCATCCTCAACGCCCCGCGCCCGTATCCAGTGGCGGTGCGCCACGTTGTTGGTCAGTTGTTGCCTGACTTGATGATGGGCTGCCTCGCCCAGATTGTTCCTGACCGTGTGGTGGCGGAGGGGTCGTCTTGCCTGTGGAACCCGCCTTTGCGCGGTGGTGCGGCCGTGAGCGGTCAGGGGAGTCCGAACAAGATAGTGGTGGAAGATTTCGAGACCATCACCTTCAATTCTGGCGGCACCGGCGCACGCCGCCATGCGGATGGGCTGGACGCAACCGCCTTCCCCTCGGGTGTGCGCACCATGCCGGTGGAAGCCACAGAAAATGTTGCGCCCTTGGTGTTCTGGCGCAAGGAACTTCGGCCTGACAGTGGCGGGGCAGGGCGCACGCGCGGTGGCTTCGGCCAGATCATGGAAATCGGCACCAAGGGCGAGCTTGAGTTCGCAGTAAATGCCATCTTCGATCGCATCACCTTTCCACCCAAAGGCCGCGATGGCGGCCTTGAAGGCGCACCGGGTGGGGTCTCGCTGGCCAACGGAGAGGCGCTGCGCACAAAGGGTTTCCAAATCATCCCAGATGGCGAACATCTGCTGCTCAACCTGCCGGGCGCAGGGGGCATGGGTGATCCGGCAACGCGAGATCCGGAATTGGTGGCACGCGATGTGCGTGATGGGTTGGTCTCATGCGAGATTGCGCAGAACATCTATAAAGTCGCCCTCACCGAAACTGGTGCCGTGGACGCTGCCAAAACGGCCGCTTGGAGAGCCCAATGAACTTGCGTTGTGATCTGATTTTCCGCGATGCCACGATCATCGACGGTACTGGAGCAAGTCGGGTTACCGGCGATGTGGCAGTATCCCGGGACCGTATCGTTGGCACAGGCGACCTCGGCGCATGGTCAGCAGATCGCGAGATCATCGCAACCGGCAAGGTGCTCGCCCCCGGCTTTATCGACGCCCATACGCATGATGACCGTGCCGTGCTCTGCGGCCCATCCTGCATGCTGTGCAAGATGAGCCAAGGCGTTACCACCGTCGTTGTTGGCAATTGTGGTATCTCGCTCAGCCCAGTCCGCATGAAAAACCGCCCGATCCCACCGCTGGACCTGCTCGGTGGTGAGGAGTGGTTCACCTTTGACAGTTTTGGCGACTATGCCGAGCGACTGTTGCGCGAACCGTCACCGGTCAACACGGTCGCGCTCATCGGCCACACGGCCTTGCGTATTGAGGCGCTGGGCGGTGAGGTGATGGGAGATGTCACCCGCCCGGCTTCCGATAAAGAGGCTGCGCATATGCAGTCCCGCTTGCGTGAAGCCCTGTTGCAGGGGGCGAGTGGATTCTCCACTGGCCTTTACTATCCTGCCGCCAACGCTGCGCCCACGGCAGAGGTGATCGCGGTGGCCGATGCGCTGCGGGAAACCGGCGGGCTTTATGTGACGCATATGCGTGATGAAGGTGACGGTGTGCTCGCGTCCATTGAAGAGACGCTGAAGATCGGTAAGGCCGTGGGAGCACCGGTGGTGATCAGCCACCATAAATGCGTCATGCCTTGGAATTTTGGCCGGTCCGCCGAAACCTTGGCGCTGCTGGACGCCGTGCAGGCGCGGCACAAGGCAGATTTTGACGTTTATCCCTACAATGCCTCCTCCACCGTGCTGATGCCTGAGAAGCTGCATCCTGATGTGCCAATCCGGATCACGTGGTCTGTGCCTTATCCGCAATTCACCGGTCGCATGCTCTCCGATATCGCGGCTGAGTGGGATGTGGATCAGGTGAGTGCTGCACAACGGCTGCTGCCTGCTGGGGCGATCTATTATCAGATCAACGAGGCCGACATGCAGCGTATCCTGTCGCATCCACGCGCGATGGTCGGCTCAGATGGACTTCCCCATGATCAGTTTCCGCACCCGCGGCTG
>CAIZGT010000677.1 GCA_903932545.1 uncultured Rhodospirillales bacterium | reverse complement strand
CAATCTGATAAGACATTTCCTTCTCGGTCTCTTCATCCAGCAGCTTCACATGCGCGCCGAACTTCACCATGTCGCCGGACAGTGTGGACGGGTCGATCACTTCGACAGCCGAAATAACCTCTTCCAATTCCTGCACGCGGCCCTCGATGAAGGATTGGCGCTCACGGGCAGCATGATATTCAGCGTTTTCTGAAAGGTCGCCGTGGCTGCGGGCTTCGGCGATTGCCGCGATCACCGCAGGGCGTTCAACGCTTTTCAGATTGCGCAGTTCATCCTCCAGACGCTTCAAGCCAGGCAAGGTCATTGGGAATTTCTGCACAGTCGGGAACCTTAGGGCCGGTGGTGGAGTGATTTTGGCAGGCAATGATCAAGGCAACTTAAACGTTTGTGTCGCGGCAAGGTTTCCCCTGCCGCGACGCAGCGCCCCGATCCTTGACCATCAGAACGGAGAGGGAAAATACGACTGCAACGGCGCAACTTCAAGCCGGCCCGCTTTGAGGGCCGCGATGGCATGCGCCGCCGCACGGGCGCCTGCAATTGTGGTGTAGTGCGGGACGCCATGCGTGAGCGCAGAGCGGCGGATATCGAAACTGTCATGCACCGATTGCGCGCCCGAGGCGGTGTTGATCACCAATTGGATTTGCCCGGACAGGATCGCATCCACGCAATGCGGTCGGCCTTCCAGCACCTTGTTGACCAATTTCGCCTCAATCCCCGCCTCACGCAGCTTCGCCGCCGTGCCGCGCGTGGCCATGATACTGAAGCCGCTATCCACCAAGCGCCGCGCCACCGCCACGCAGGCGTTCTTGTCCGCCTCACGCACCGAGAGGAACGCGGTGCCAGACAGCGGCAACTTCACGCCAGCGCCCAACTGCGATTTCGCAAACGCGCGCTCGAAGCTCGCATCCAGCCCCATCACCTCGCCGGTGGATTTCATCTCGGGGCCGAGAATCGTGTCCACTTCCGGGAAGCGGTTGAACGGGAACACCGCTTCTTTCACCGCCACATGCCGCGCCACAGCGTCATCATCGAGGTTGAATTCCGCAAGCTTCGCCCCCGCCATCACCCGCGCGCCGATTTTGGCCACTGCCACGCCGGTTGCCTTGGCCACAAACGGCACAGTCCGCGAGGCACGCGGGTTCACTTCAAGCACGAACACCTCGTTGTCCTTGATCGCGTATTGCACGTTCATCAGGCCCACAACACCGATAGCCTTCGCCATCGCCTCGGTTTCGGCCTTCAGTTCGGTGATCATCGCCGGAGACAGCGAATAGGGCGGCAATGCGCAAGCTGAGTCGCCAGAGTGAATCCCCGCCTCTTCAATATGCTCCATCACACCTGCGACATACACGCTCTCACCATCAGAGATGCAGTCCACATCCACCTCAATGGCGTCATTCAGATAGCGGTCGATCAGCACCGGATTGTCCCCCGACACCACCACCGCTTCGCGCATATAACGCTGCAAGCCACGATTATCGTGCACAATCTCCATCGCGCGACCGCCGAGCACGTAGCTTGGGCGGATCACCACCGGATAGCCGATGCGGTCGGTGATACGCTCCGCCTCTTCGGTCGAACGCGCAATCCCGTTCTCCGGCTGGCGCAGGCCGAGACGCTGGAGAAGTTGCTGGAAACGCTCACGATCTTCTGCCAAATCGATGGCGTCGGCGGATGTGCCAAGGATCGGAATCCCCGCCCGCGTCAGCGCCAGCGACAACTTCAACGGCGTCTGCCCGCCATATTGCACGATGCAGCCCAGCACGCGCCCATTGCTCTGCTCACGACGCACCAGGGAGACCACATCCTCCTCAGTCAACGGCTCGAAATACAGCCGATCCGAGGTGTCATAATCCGTCGAAACCGTCTCCGGATTGCAGTTCACCATAATCGTCTCAAACCCGGCCTCACGCAGAGCGTAAGCGGCGTGAACGCAACAATAATCGAACTCAATGCCCTGGCCGATCCGGTTCGGACCACCGCCAAGGATGATGATCTTATCGCGGTTGGACGGGTTGCTCTCACACGCTGGCGTCCCGAAACCGCCCTCATACGTGGAATACATGTATGACGTGGCGGAGGCGAATTCGCCCGCGCACGTGTCGATGCGCTTATAAACCGGGATCACACCCAGGCTCTCACGCAGCGCGAATACCTCAGTTTCCGACTGCCCAGACAGCTTGGCCAGTTGCTTGTCCGAGAAGCCGAACGCCTTCAGACGACGCATCCCGTAGGCCGATTTCGGCAAGCCGCCGCTGGCAACTTCCCGCTCAGCCGCGATAATCTTCTCCATCTCGCGCAGGAACCACGGATCGAACTTCGCAATGTCGTGGATTTCCTCCACCGTCAGCCCATCGCGCAACGCCTGCGCTGCCATCACAATCCGGTCTGGCCGGGGCAGGCTCAAGGCAGCGCGATAGGCATCAAGCGTGCCATCACCCGGCGGCTCAATCGCATCTAGCCCGGTATAGCCAGTCTCCATCGAGCGCAGCCCCTTTTGCAAGGCTTCCGCAAATGACCGGCCGATCGCCATCGCTTCACCCACCGACTTCATCGCGGTGCCGAGCAGGGCAGGCGTGCCGGGGAATTTCTCAAAGGTGAAGCGTGGGATTTTGATCACCACGTAATCCAGCGTCGGCTCAAAGCT
>CAIZGT010000676.1 GCA_903932545.1 uncultured Rhodospirillales bacterium | reverse complement strand
TCAGGTTGGGCATCAGCTCCAACGGCGTGGGGGTCTGACAGAGTTTCACGCGTGGGAAACGGGCGAGATGCATCTTGCTGTCCTCATTTTTGTCCCCCGCCTGTAACGCTGGGTGCTCCAGACTGTTTACCAACGGTGGACGTAAATCAATCCGCCGTTGCTCCGCGTGGCAACAGGACTTGTCCGGTGCTGCGCAGAGGCCACCTAATCCATCAGGCGTTATAAGGGGTAAGCCGATGTTGATCCGCCGTTTGCGTGGTTGGGAAATTCCGGAAAGCCAAGTGACCCCGGAAGCTGTGATGCTGGGCAGACGCGCAGCCCTCAGTGGCACAGTGGCGGCCATCACGGCGGCTGCATCGCCAGCGCAGGCGCAATGGCTCAACTTGTTGGGTGGCGGATCAGACGCTCCGGCCAAACCACGGCCCGCGCTGACGGCCCCGAACAACCCAAAATTTGTGGCAGGTCGGGCGATCACGCCGGAAAAAAATGCGATCACCTACAATAATTTCTACGAGTTCGGCACCTCAAAATCCGTCTCCAGCGCGGCCCAGGCGCTCAACACCGATCCGTGGACGATCGAGATCACCGGCATGGTGGATAAGCCGAAAAAATGGGCGATTGAGGATCTGCTCAAGCAGGTCCAACTAGAGGAGCGCATCTACCGCCATCGCTGCGTCGAAACTTGGGCGATGACGGTGCCATGGACTGGCTTTCCGCTGTCCAAGCTCGTTGAAATGGCGCAACCAAAAACGGGGGCGAAATACGTTACTTTCACCACGCTCGCCGACAAGAAAACCATGCCCGGCCTCGGTATGCGGTTCTACCCATGGCCGTATCTGGAAGGTGTCACAATGGACGAGGCGCGCAACGACCTCGCCTTCATGGTGGTCGGCATGTATGGCAAAACCCTGCCTCCACAGAACGGCGCACCGTTGCGCATCGCGCTGCCGTGGAAATACGGCTTCAAATCCGCCAAATCGATTGTGAAGATCGAATTCACCGACAAGCGCCCCGTGGTGTTCTGGGAGGCGCTGCAAGACAGCGAATACGGTTTTTGGGCCAATGTGAATCCCGAATTTCCGCATCCACGCTGGAGCCAAGCCACCGAGACGCTGCTCGGCAGTGACGAGCGTGTGGCGACAAAACTGTTCAATGGCTATGGCGAATACGTGGCAGGGATGTACAAGGGGCTCACGCAAGAGAGATTGTTCATGTGAAGCCTGCGCCGTCGCTGATCCCGATTGAGATGCTTGGTAAAACCGCCGCCGCAATGGGTGCGTTCTGCCTTGTGTTGTCCTTTGCGCTGGCAGCCCTGATGTCGCCATTTCAGACTTTGGCTGAATTGCTGCTGATGCTGCGACCGCATTGGTTGGAGTGGTTCAACCAGCCGGTTGCGACGGGGTTCGTGGGTTGGGTGTGGCGCAATTTGGCAATTCCGGTGCTGGTCCGCCCAGATTGGATGCTGCCGATGATGCTCGGTTTGGTTTGCGTGGGCATTGCCGCGCAGATCACATGGGGCAAGAAATTAGGGGGCGGAAAGTAGCGCACAATGCAGGCGGTGTTCCTCGTAG
>CAIZGT010000675.1 GCA_903932545.1 uncultured Rhodospirillales bacterium | reverse complement strand
TCGACTTGCACCGCGTGGCTGATCCGGGGGCTACGGATGACGCGGCGATTCTGGAGGCTGCTGGCCACAAGGTGGCGCTGGTGGCAGGGCATGACGACAATATCAAACTCACCTATCCGGAAGACCGGATGCGGCTGGAAAGGATTCTCACGCCCATGTCCGACAAGACGATGGAAACCCGCACCGGCAGCGGATACGACGTGCATGTGCTCGTCCCTGGCCGCAAATTGATCATGTGCGGTGTCGAAATTCCGCATGATCTCGGGCTGGACGGACATTCGGATGCCGATGTGGGCATTCACGCGCTGTGTGACGCGATTTATGGCGCGATTGCCGATGGCGATATCGGTCGCCATTTTCCGCCTTCTGAAAATCAGTGGAAAGACGCCGATTCGGCCCGCTTCCTGGTGCATGCAGCGGGCCGTGTGGCGGAGCGCGGCGGGCGGATTATTAACGTGGACGTGACGTTGATTTGCGAAAAGCCTAAAATCACCCCGCATGCCCCCGCGATGATCGCGCGACTGGCGGCGTTGATGGGGGTGGAGACGCATCGCGTGTCGGTGAAGGCCACCACGTCTGAACGTCTGGGCTTTACCGGGCGGATGGAAGGGATTGCGTGTCAGGCGGTGGCGACGGTGCAGGTGCCGGGATAGGGCGGATGTCGCGCCCATTGTATTTGCTGTTGGTGTTGGTGTTTTGCCTCACCTGGAGTTCCGCCTTCCCCACGGCGAAGCTCGCCATCAGCGTGGCACCGCCGCTGATGTTTCTGGGCCTGCGGTTTTTGTTTGCCGCCGTGCTTTTGGTCGGGTTCGCCTTCGCGACGGGTCGCACGAGCAACGGACGGCGCATCCCCTGGCTGATTTTGATGGGCCTGGGCGTGTTTAATTTCGCCTTCTACCAAGGTATGGCGTGGCTGGGCATGCGCACGATGTCGGGCGGGTTGACCACGATTATCACCTCGCTCAACCCGGTTCTGGTCTCGGTTCTCGCCGCTCCGGTGCTGGGCGAGAGCCTGGGCTGGCGCAAATGTGTGGGGTTGTTGCTGGGCTTTGTTGGCGCGGTGTTCGTGGTGCGCAACCGGATCACGATTGGCGAGGACATGTCTGGCATTGTGTATGTGTTCATCGGCATGCTCTCGCTGACCATCGGCACGTTGCTGACCAAGCGGCTGTCACCTGGGCTTGATCTGTTCGTGATGGTTGGGGCGCAACAGGCCGGGGCGGGGCTTACGTTGTTGGCAGGGGCTGCGGTGATGGGTGAGAGCTTCAGCCAATTCGTGCTCGGCCCAACGTTGCTCGCCACCACGTTGTGGTTTGTTTTTGTGATTTCGATTGCATCATTCTTGTTGTGGTTCTTTTTGCTGCGGCGTGGCTCTGCGGCCTCGGCGTCGTCATTGCACTTTCTGATGCCGCCGCTTGGGCTGTTGATGAGCTGGGCGCTGCTGGGGGAGAAGCTCAATCCACTGGATCTGCTCGGCGTGATTCCAGTTGCACTCGGCATCTGGCTCGCCACCACAGAGGCGGTTTCCAGCAAGCGTTCGACCAGCTAGCATCAGCGCAATTGCGTGCCTTGCCGGGGGGCAGGGGGCGCGCAGACATCCCAAACAGGAGCCTGCCCAAATGGCCGTCACCGCCCCACCGTCTGAAACCGCATTTCTGTTGCACGAAATCCTCGGCTTCACCGAGATGGCGCGCGAGGAGACGGAGGCGGTGCTGGAAGAGGCGGCGCGGTTTGCCGAGGGCGTGTTGGCCCCGATCGATTGGTCGGGCGATCAACAGGGCAGCCATCTTGTGGACGGCCATATGGTGATTCCGGACGGTTTTGCCGATGCGTTGCGGGCTTATGCCGAGGGCGGCTGGATCGGGATTGCGGCTGACCCTGATCACGGTGGCCAGGGCTTGCCGCATGTGCTGGGGATTGCCGCGTTCGAGCCGGTGTCATCGGCCAATATGGCGTTCGGCCTGTGTCCGATGCTGACGCAAGACGCGGTGGCGCTGCTGTCTGTTCACGGCACGCCTGAGCAGAAATCGCGTTTGATGGCACCGATGATTGCGGGCAAATGGACCGGCACGATGTGCCTCACCGAGCCGCAATCCGGCTCTGACCTTTCCGGCGTGCGCACCAAGGCAGAGCCATTGGGTGGGGATAGCTATGCCATCACCGGCCAAAAAATCTACATCACTTGGGGTGAGCATGAAGTGACGGAGAATATCCTGCACATGGTGCTGGCCCGCTTACCGGATGCCCCGGCGGGCTCGGCGGGGATTTCGCTGTTCGCGGTGCCGAAATTCAAAGCCGATGGCGCACGCAATGGCGTGGCCTGCGTGTCGGTGGAGCACAAGCTTGGCATCCATGCCTCGCCGACCTGTGTGATGAGCTTTGAGGGTGCGGTGGGTGAGATGGTGGGTGCGCCGCATCGCGGCTTGCCTGCGATGTTTGCGATGATGAATGCGGCCCGGCTCGGTGTTGCGATGCAAGGTGTGGCTGTGGCGGAGCGTGCGTTCCGGCGGGCGGCGGATTTCGCGCAGATCCGGCCGCAGGGCGGGGCGATGATCGCGCAGCACCCCGATGTGCGGCGGATGCTGTGGACGATGCGCGCACTGGCGTTGGGTGGGCGTTTGCTCACGCTGTATGCCGCTTCAGCGGAGGAGGCGCGGGCGGCGTTGCTGATTCCGGTGGCCAAGGCGTGGTGCACCGATGCGGGGGTGGAAGCGGCCTCACTCGGCGTGCAGGTGCATGGCGGGATGGGCTTCATTGAAGAGACCGGGGCGGCCCAGCATCTGCGCGATGCGCGGATTGCGCCGATTTATGAAGGCACCAACGGCATTCAGGCGATCACCCTGGTGCGGCGCGGGTTGCAACGCGACCAGGGTGCGGCATTGCGCGCGCTGCTGGCCGATATCCGTTCGGAGGTGCCGGAATTGGTGGATGCGGCGGACAAGGTGGCAGCTTCATCTGAGTGGCTGCGCAAGGCGGACGCACGCGAGTCTGAGGCTGGGGCGCATGCGTTCCTGCAATGCGTGGGCACGCTGACAGCGGCTTGGCTTTGTGCGCGCACTGTGCGGCATTCCGGCACGCCAGCGGCAGCGAAGGCGGCGGCGGAGGTGTTTGCGGATCAGGTGTTGCCGCGATTGGAGACGCATGCGGCAACGATTATCCGTCCGAGTGCGGCGATTATCGGGGCTTTGGAACTGGCCTAGCACCAGCCCGTTATTGCGTGCGCAGCGCGGCAATCGATCGCGATGCAGGCAGTTGCGCGATGGATTGCCACGCTTGGCTCGCAATGACGATGAAAGTTGATCGCAAGATTTACTTCCGCCCGCCGCCGCTCAACGCAATTCCAAACCCGCCGGCCAGGATGGTGATGATGATGATCATCCAGCGCATCCGTTCTGCAATCGCTGCCGAATCCGCCACCAGTCGCGCCCGCATCGCCACGCGCTCATTGGCGATTGCGCGATCTGGATCGGCGGGCAGGGGGGTGAGGGCGTCATACGAATCGTCCAGGCGCAGCTTCAGCGCCTCAAGCCCGGCTTTGGGGTCTGCACTGTGCAGCGCGATTTGTGCGGCATCGAGTGCCGCCTCGCGCGCAACCGCACGGGCCAGTGGCACCGGCACCGCAAAACTGGCGAAAATCCCCACCAAACCGATGATGCCGTAGCACATCGCGATGAATCCGATGATCGAATAACGGTTGTTGGACGATGATTTGGCGGGTGCGGGTGGGGCGGCGTCGGACATGCGATACTCCTGCGTTGCTCGCCACATCTGCCCGCATTGGGGCCGCGTCAAGGGAGGAATGCGCAAGCTGGTGTCTGTTTCAGATTGACAGCATGGCCTGTGCCATCTATCCCCCGACCCCTCGTTTCCGCGCAGCTTAGGCCTCTCGTCATGAAAATCCGCAACAGCCTGAAATCGGCAAAAATCCGCGACAAAGATTGTCGCGTGGTGCGTCGCCGTGGGCGCGTCTATGTCATCAACAAGAAGAACCCCCGCATGAAGGCCCGCCAGGGTTAATCTGGCGCGCTGACATTTTGGGCGGGACGTTCACGTCCTGGTCCTGGTTTTTTGCGTGAACAAAAAGCCCGTAGGTTCAATCCTTCGGGCTTTTTGTTGTTTGAACATTTTGATGTGATGAACGGCAGTGTCACGTCTCTGCCATCTTGCCGAAATGTGTTAATACCGGCACATGAAGGGCCGTATCAGGCGGCAACAGTTGGGAGACGGAACGTGATCGAACAACTTGCACCCAAGCTGGATGTGCTGGCCAAGCGTGCCGCCATTTTGGACGGTCTGCGCAACATTCTCCCCGCTGACAGTGTGATCGGTGATGCGCTGCGCCTGAAGCCCTACGAAACCGATGGGCTGACGGCTTATCATCAAGTGCCGCTTGCGGTCGCCTTGCCGTCCAACACCGAGGAAGTTGCCGCCGTGATGGCGTTTTGCCATCGTGAGGGTGTGCGCGTGGTGCCGCGTGGCGCTGGCACCAGCCTGTCGGGCGGGGCGCTGCCGATGGAAGATTCTGTCGTGCTCGGCATGATGAAGATGAACCGGATTTTGGAGATCGACTACGCTGACCGCCTTGCGGTGGTGCAGCCGGGGGTGACGAATATCGGCATCACCAACGCGGTGTTGGGCAATCAGTTCTTCTACGCGCCAGACCCATCTAGCCAGCTTGCCTGCATGATTGGCGGCAACGTGATGATGAATTCCGGCGGCGCGCATTGCCTGCGTTATGGGGTGACAGCGAACAATCTGCTCGGGCTGAAGCTGGTGACCGTCGATGGCGAAATTCTCGAAGTCGGCGGCGCGCATTGCGACAGCGCGGGTTATGACTGGCTCGGCCTGCTGACCGGCAGCGAGGGGCAGCTTGCGATCGTGACGGAAGTGACGGTGCGGATTCTCCGCTCGCCGGAAGGCCAGCGGGCGATGCTGGCGGCGTTTGATAGCATCGAAGTGGCAGGTGCCTGTGTGGACGCGATCATTTCGTCGGGCATTATTCCGGTGGCGCTCGAATTCATGGACAAGCCTTGCATCCATGCCTGCGAGGCCTTCGCGCATGCCAATTATCCGCTCGATGCCGAGGCGATGCTGATCATTGAGGTTGAGGGCAGTGTGGCTGAGCAAGACGAACTGCTCGGCCGCATTCGTGAGATCTGCAACCGTTATAACCCGATCTCCATGCGCGTCTCAGCGTCGGCTGAGGAGAGCTTGGCGATTTGGAAGGGACGTAAAGGCGCGTTCGGTGCAGTGGGGCGGATCAGCCCGGATTATCTGTGCATGGACGGCACCATCCCGACCTCGCAACTGCCGTTCGTGCTGCGCCGGATTGGTGAAATGAGCGCGCAATGTGGCCTTGGTGTCGCCAATGTGTTCCATGCGGGTGACGGCAATTTGCATCCGCTGATCATGTTCGACGCCAATGATCCGGTGAGTTTCCACGCGGCTGAGAAGTTTGGCTCGGATATCCTGCGCTTGTGCGTCGAGGTGGGCGGGTGCCTCACGGGTGAGCATGGCGTGGGCGTTGAGAAACGCGATCTGATGAACGTGCAGTTCACTGAGATTGAGCTGGACCAGCAACGCCGGGTGAAATCGGCGTTTGACCCGGATTGGCTGCTCAACCCGTCCAAGGTGTTCCCGCTGAAGACGATGCCGAGTACGCATGCTGCGTTGGCTGCCGAATGATGCTCACGCCTGCAACCGAAGCCGCTCTGGCGGACGCCATTTGCGATGCTTATAACGCCAGTGAGCCGGTGCGCATCTGCGGTCAGGACAGCAAGGCGGGCATGATGCGCCCGGTGCAGGCCGCGCGCAGCCTTTCCACGGCGGCGCTGAGCGGTATTTCGCTGTATTCGCCCAATGAATTGATCATCTCAGCCGGCGCGGGCACGCCGATTGCCGCGATTGAGGCGGCGCTGGCGGAGAAAGAGCAGCATATGATCGCCGAGGTGCCAGATTACTCGGCCCTTCTCGGCGCGTCTACGCCGCAGACATTTGGCGGGGTGGTGGCGACCAATCTCAGCGGCCCGCGTCGGGTGGCATGGGGGGCGATGCGTGATCATGTGATGGGCGTGCGCGCGGTGAACGGCATGGGCGAGACGATCCGTTCGGGTGGTCGCGTGCTGAAGAACGTGACGGGACTTGATCTGTGCAAGCTGCTCACCGGCAGCCATGGCACGCTTGCGGTGATGAGTGAGATTACCATCAAAGTGCTGCCCGCCCCGGAACGCCGGGCGACGCTGGCGATTGGTGGCTTGAACCCGGTGCGCGGCGTGGCGGC